>NZ_JALJRC010000040.1:0-36882 GCF_024519925.1 Cytobacillus sp. Bac17
AGCGTGGCGACATGTGGAGCTGACTGATACTAATCGATCGAGGACTTAACCAAGTTATATGGTTAATACTCGGCAAATGCTTCTTCATACATTATCTAGTTTTGAGGGAACGAAGTTTCTTCAACCAAATAGTCCGGTGGCGATAGCGAGAAGGTCACACCCGTTCCCATACCGAACACGGAAGTTAAGCTTCTCAGCGCCGATGGTAGTTGGGGGCTGTCCCCCTGTGAGAGTAGGACGCTGCCGGGCATATGAAAGAGCACCTGATGGGTGCTCTTTTTTTGTATGTGGATGATTTACTGGATCTAAATATCTTATTTTGACTCTCCTTTTTGAGTATATACATCGTCACTTTGGCTAATATATGCGCAACTTCTTTATTCCGCGTCTGTTTTAAAAGTCAAATCCGTTTTCAGCAAAGATGAATGTGCCAAATGTGAAATATACATAAAACATGCGAGATAAAATCGGATACTTGCTAGGTAAAATCAAAAACCTGTTACATAAATCCAATTCATGTCAGATAACACTGAGATTAATGACTCAGCGGCCCAACAAACCGGCAAAAAAATAAAAAGCCCCTATCAAAGGGCTTACATTTCAAGAAAATATCTCCGGCATGGTTATTTTCCGCAGTTTCTTTAAGTAATAATTATATTTTGGATTGCTTGTATCCGTGGTGACTAAATCTTTTTCACAATCTGTGCAGATAAAAGAAGTGTATAGATGTATTCCCCTGGTTTTTGCCTGCTCGCATATGACACATTCTTCCCCTGCATGTTTTTTTGCTAATAGCGAACCCAATCACTCCACCTCCATACACTTATTCTGCCCAGATCAATGTTATTGTATACAATTTTTCGAATATTCATTGGCGGGTTTTTTGAGGTTACTTGATTTATATTGTATGATGGAAATCTAATTTGGGTGTATGTCTATAATGGATTTCTTTCATAAATTTCCTTAATCCTTTATGGACTGGCGCAGATATCGACCTAATGTTTCTTTTATAGCACGCACATACTTGTTTTGTTAAAATAGGAGAAGAATCTTAGGAAAGTGATGTAGATATGAATCACGAACAGACTCCATTATGGGAACAGTTAAAAAAACATGCTTCACATCAGCCTGTATCTTTTCATGTGCCGGGACATAAGAACGGTCAACTTGCAGGCGGTGAGGGAGCAGAGTATTTTAAAGATATTTTAAAGCTCGATGCTACTGAGCTTAGCGGACTGGATGATTTGCATTCTCCTGAAGGAGTCATTTTGAAAGCGCAAAAGCTGCTTGCCGATTTGTATGGGGTTCCAAAAAGCTTTTTCCTTGTTAACGGATCCACCTCAGGGAATCTCGCCATGGTCATGTCAGCCGCAAAGGAAAATGAGACTGTACTTGTTCAGCGGAATTGCCATAAGTCCATTCTTAATGGCATTACTTTGGCTAGGGCTAAGCCTGTCTTCTTAGCGCCTGAGTTTAATGAAGAGTGGGGCGTTGCCGGGGGAGTAGCTTTAGAGACCGTTAAAGAGGCAATCAGACAAAATCCGGAAGCAAAAGCGCTAATCTTAACCTATCCCAATTATTACGGAATGGTGTTTAACCTTGAAAGCATTATTGAGTATGCTCATGATCATGGAGTTCCAGTATTGGTGGATGAAGCGCATGGAGCACATTTGATCGGGGGAGATAGTTTTCCCGCTTCGGCCGTTCAGCTTCAGGCAGACCTGGTTGTACAATCGGCACATAAGACTTTGCCTGCTATGACGATGGGGGCTTATCTGCATTTTAATAGCCGTTTTATAAAGGAAGAAAGAGTGTCCAAATATCTGGGGATTCTCCAATCAAGCAGTCCTTCCTATCCCATTATGGCATCTCTTGATTTGGCAAGGGCCTATTTAGCCTCATTCTCGGGAAAGGATGAGGAAGCGCTGCTTGAAAAGGCGGGGCACTTCCGAAAGAATCTAAGTAAAATAAAAGGAATTAAAGTACTGAACTTTGAACATAAAAACGGTGATCCTTTAAAAGTGACCATCCAGTCGGCAGCTGCCCTCAGCGGGTATGAACTGCAGGCTCTCCTGGAGAAGCATGGGATCTTTACGGAAATGGCAGATCCTTATAATGTCCTATTTGTATTGCCTCTTTTAAAAAAAGATATGGATTATCCATTTGAACGGGTTATTCAATGCTTGGAAGAGGAGCTGAAATCATTTGGCCCGGCAGGCCGACATGAAAAAATTCCTTTCAGTAAAAGGCCTGTCTCCGGCCTTGCCCTGGAGCAAAAGGAACAAGACCGATGCACCATTAAAACGGTGGCACTGGAAGAGGCGGTTGGTAAAATATGTGCACAGCAGGTGACTCCATATCCGCCAGGCATCCCGCTTTTATTCCCAGGTGAACTCATCGAAGGGGAAGACATAGCAAGCATAAGATTTCAAATTAAGGCCGGAGCACGGTTTCAAAATGGGGAAAATATAAAAAAAGGCAGCATTAACGTTTATCAGGATCTATATCAGCAGCTGGAGGAAGTAAAATGAAAAAAGGTAAGTTTATTACGGTCGAAGGACCTGAGGGTGCCGGAAAAACAACGATTATAGATATGCTGGCAAGCAATCTGGCAAAGGAAGGCTATCAGGTTCTTCAGACAAGAGAGCCTGGCGGAATTGAGATTGCCGAGCAGATCAGAAGTGTCATACTCGATAAAAATAATACAAAGATGGATCCGCGAACAGAGGCTCTGCTGTATGCGGCAGCCAGAAGGCAGCACCTGGCTGAAAAAGTAAAGCCAGCAATGGATAAGGGATATATCATATTATGTGATCGGTTTATTGATAGTTCTCTTGCTTATCAAGGCTATGCAAGGGGCCTTGGCATTGATGAAGTATACTCTATAAACAGCTTTGCCATCGAAGGCATGATGCCTGAACTGACGCTGTATTTTGATATTGAACCGGAGGCCGGGCTGGATCGAATCAACCAGCATAAAGGACGGGAAGTGAACCGCCTGGACCTGGAAAAGCTTGATTTCCATCACAAAGTGCGGGAAGGCTATTTGAAGCTAATGGAGCTTTACCCGGAGCGCATCTTTAAAATCAATGCTTCGGGAACATTGGAGGAAGTGTATCAGCAGGCGGAGAGCAAGCTGAAAGAAATAATATAAACATTTGCCTTAAAGATCATATTCTTTAAGGCTTTTTTATAAGCTTGCCAGTCAGTTTTTAAAATAATTTTTCCGGTATTCCCTTAATTTCTGCTTGAAGATAAAATAATTGATATAATAAAAGTAAGATAAAACGGATTAAAAACTTGTAAAGGGGATGGGCTTATGAAATTAATTCTGGCAGTCATTCAGGATCAGGACAGCAATAAGCTAATGAATGCGTTGGTTGACAATAATTTTCGTGCGACAAAATTGGCCAGCACGGGCGGATTTTTGAAATCAGGCAATACAACGTTCATGATTGGGACAGAGGATATCCGTGTGGAGAGAGCCCTGCAGATTATTAAGGAAAATTGCAGAGCAAGAGACCAGCTGGTAGCACCTGTATCGCCAATGGGCGGAAATGCTGATTCTTATGTGCCTTACCCTGTGGAAGTCGAAGTTGGCGGTGCGACGGTATTTGTCCTGCCAGTTGAACAATTCCACCATTTTTAATACATTCAAAGGGAGCTTAATGCCCTTTGCGGAGGATTAGGTATGAAAATTAATCAGGAACTTCGGCTCAAGATGGAAAATGTCCGCAATGAGCAGAAGCAGGCGGCGGGAAACGGCGTGAAATTTTCCGAAATGGTGCAAAAGCAGGACCAGAAAATGCAGGCTTCTCAGCTTCAGGGTCTGTTAAAGGATATAGATGCCGCTGGAGAAAGGCTTGCCCGCTCCAGAACCTTTAAGGATTTAGCCAAATTTAAAACGCTTGTAAAGCGGTTTGTAAAGGAAGCCGTTGACTTTGGGATGGAGCTGAAGCAATCGCACAGCTGGAATCAGCATGGACAGGGCCGTTCTCTGAAAGTGGTAGAAACGGTTGATGAAAAGCTGTCAGAGCTGACGGATGAACTAATGAAAAAAGAAGAATCATCTATCGATATACTGGGGAAAGTCGGCGAGATTAAGGGGCTTTTAATAAATATATATATGTAAGTGAGTGATCATTGTGGGAAAAACGTGGGAACAGCTGGAGGTCATACAGCCAGTTGTATTGAAAATGTTTAAAAATAGCATAGAGAAGGATCGGCTGGCCCACGCCTACTTATTTGAAGGGATGAAAGGAACGGGAAAGCGGGAAGCAAGCATGCTTTTAGCGAAAAGCCGATTCTGTCTTGAACCGCTTGATGGGTATGTTCCATGTGAAACATGTTCAAACTGTAAGAGGATCAACAGCGGCAATCACCCTGATGTTCATATCCTTGAGCCGGACGGGCTTTCTATCAAAAAAAGTCAGATTCAAAGCCTGCAGGAAGAGTTTTCAAAGACCGGGGTGGAATCTAAGCGCAAGCTTTATGTGATTGTACATGCTGATAGAATGACAGTTAACGCTGCCAACAGTTTGCTTAAATTCCTGGAGGAACCCCATGCAGAGACGACCGCTGTGCTTATTACCGAGCAGTCGCAGCAGATGCTTCCTACTATTCTATCCCGCTGCCAGACCATTTCTTTTAAACCATTATCTCCTGCAGAAATGATTCAGCAATTAAAAAATAATGGAGTGGATCCTGCCCAGGCACCATTACTTGCACAAATTACCAATAATTTGGATGAGGCTTTGCAATATAGTTCTGATGATTGGTTTGTACAAGCGCAAAAAATAGTGTTAAAATTATATGAAGTGGTAAAGAAGAATCCGCTAGAGGCGATGGTTGCCCTGCAGGAGGATTGGTTCTTGCACTTTAAAGAAAAAGAGCAGATTGATCGCGGCTTGGATCTATTACTTCTTATTTTTAAAGATTTACTATATATTCAGCTTGGGAAACAAGACCAGGTTGTCCATCTGAACGAAAGAAATCGTTTAGAGCAGTTTGCACTGCAATCTTCTACAAAACGTCTGACGGAACAGATGACGGCTGTTTTGGAGGCCAAAAGAAAATTACAGGCAAATATGAATCCGCAGCTGTTGATGGAACAGCTTGTGCTAAAATTGCAGGAGGGATCTTCCTTTGTATGATGTAGTAGGAGTGCGCTTTAAAAAAGCGGGCAAGATTTATTATTTTGATCCCGGAGATCTCTCAATACAAAAGGATGACTTTGTCATTGTCGAAACTGTCCGAGGCGTAGAATACGGAAAAGTGGTAATTGCCCCGAAGCAGGTCGATGAGCATGATGTTGTCCTTCCATTAAAAAAGGTTCTTCGTATTGCAGATCAAAAGGATCGCATGATTGTCGAGGAGAACAAGCAGGCCGCCAAAGAAGCATATGAGGTCTGCTGTGAAAAGGTCCATACACATCAGCTTGATATGAAGCTGGTCGATGTTGAATATACATTTGACCGAAATAAGGTCATTTTCTACTTTACAGCTGATGGCCGGGTTGACTTTCGCGAGCTTGTCAAAGACCTCGCAGCCATCTTCAGGACAAGGATAGAACTTCGCCAGATTGGTGTGAGGGATGAAGCAAAAATGCTGGGCGGAATTGGTCCATGTGGAAGAATGCTCTGCTGTTCCACCTTCCTTGGTGATTTTGATCCAGTATCCATCAAAATGGCAAAGGACCAGAATCTTTCGTTGAACCCAACGAAAATATCAGGTTTGTGCGGACGCTTAATGTGCTGCCTGAAGTATGAAAATGATGAGTACGAAGCAGCAAAAGAACAGCTTCCGGACCTTGGGGAATGGATTCAGACCCCTGATGGAGCTGGAAAAGTGGTAGGCTTGAATATATTGGAGCGTGTTCTTCAGGTTGATGTAAAAGAAGCGGAGCGCGTCCTCGAATATACATTGGATGAAATTTTAAAACAAGGTGCTGTATCAGTTCAGTCCACAGATTAAGAGGTGGAAGTCGTGGATAAAAAAGAAATCTTTGACTCAGTGAGTAATATGGAAACCCAAATTGGAGAGTTATATCAGCAGCTTGGTGAGTTAAAGCAGCATTTGGCAGAAATACTTGAAGAGAATAACTCTTTAAAGCTGGAAAATGAACATTTAAGACGTCATTTAGACATATCAGCGAAAAAGGAAAGTACATCGGCGAAAAAAGGCAAATCAGAGCAATCTGCCGATGCTGCTGATGATGATAAGGTGATTGATATTGGTGAAGGCTATGATAACCTTGCCCGCCTTTATCAGGAAGGCTTTCACATTTGCAATCTCCATTTCGGCAGCCCTCGAAAAGAGGGAGACTGTCTGTTTTGCTTGTCTTTCCTGAATAAGAAGTAAATTTTAGCCTTCCTGATGATAGGAAGGCTATTTTTCCATAGAGGCAAAGAATCAGAGTAGCATGGAGGATCAAGAATGGATTTTTTAAAAGAAGGGGAGCGGCTGGACTATTTGCTGGCTGAAGATTTGAGAATTATTCAAAGCCCGGCCGTTTTTTCTTTTTCACTGGATGCTGTCCTGCTGGCCAGGTTTGTATATGTACCGATTCAAAAAGGCAATCTCATTGATTTGTGCAGCGGAAATGGTGTGATTCCGCTTTTTTTAAGCACACGAACAAAGGGGGCCATTACAGGCGTCGAGATTCAGGAGCGTTTGCATGATATGGCAGTCAGAAGCATTGAATACAATAAGCTTCAAGGCCGGATTGAGATGATTCGCGGGGATATTAAAGAAATACATCAGGTTTTAGGATATGGGAAATTTGATGTTGTGACCTGCAACCCGCCCTATTTCCCTACTCCTTCCCGGGAAGAAATCAATGAGAATGAACATTTGGCGATAGCCCGCCATGAAATCCTCTGTACACTGGAGGATGCGATTAAAGCATCAAGCGGGCTTGCGAAACAGGGCGGCAAGGTAGCATTTGTACACAGGCCGGGAAGGTTCCTGGACATTGTCACGCTCATGCGCAAGTATAAGCTTGAGCCAAAAAGGGTGCAATTCGTCTACCCGAAGGCCGGAAAAGAAGCGAACACCCTGCTAGTTGAAGCAGTAAAAAACGGTAATCCGGATCTGAAAATCCTGCCTCCTTTATTTGTATATAATGAAGAAAATGAATATACACCTGAAATGAGAGAGATTTTATATGGAGAATAGCCATTATTTTTATGTTCTCCATTGCCGTGATGGCAGCTTATATGCAGGATACACTAATGATCTTGAAAAACGGGTGAAGGCCCATAATGAAGGAAAAGGGGCCAAGTATACGAGGGGCAGGGGGCCGGTGGAGCTGGTCTTCTCCCGTCCTTTTTTGGAAAAAGGCGAAGCGATGAGAGCAGAATATGAATTTAAGCAATGGTCCAGGAAAAAGAAGGATGAGTTTTTAATGAAAGAGACGGGTGGTACATATGTGGCAGCAAAAAAGCTTTGAACATGAAGAAAAAAAGGGAATTTTATACTTAGTCCCGACTCCGATCGGCAATCTGGAAGATATGAGCTTCCGAGCAGTAAGAATCCTGAAGGAAGCTGACTATATTGCAGCGGAGGACACACGCAATACGAAGAAGCTCTGCAATCATTTTGAAATCGCCACACCCATCATCAGCTATCATGAACATAATAAGGAGGCAAGCGGACAGAAGCTGCTTGAGAAAGTGGCTAATGGCGCAAAGATTGCCCTTGTCAGTGATGCAGGAATGCCTGCGATTTCAGATCCGGGCTTCGATCTTGTAGTGGCGGCGGCTGAAGAAAAGCTGACAGTGGTCCCCCTGCCTGGTGCGAATGCTGCCCTTACCGGACTGATTGCTTCCGGCATTGATACTCAGCCTTTTTATTTCTACGGATTCCTGAACAGGCAGAAGAAACTTAAGAAGCAGGAGCTGGAGAATCTCTCGAAGCTTTCGGCAACCATCATCTTATATGAAGCTCCCCACCGCCTGAAGGAAACTCTATCGCTAATGTCGGATATTATGGGCAACAGGAATATCGCGTTATGCCGCGAACTGACGAAGAGATATGAAGAATTTATCCGGGGAACTGTAGGGGAAGCAATGGAATGGGCTTCGAACGGCGAGGTAAGAGGAGAATTTGTGATTATTATTGAAGGAACTTCCGAGGCTGTTCAGGATGAAGAAACAGCCTGGTGGGAGAATCTCCCGGTTGAAGATCATGTTAGACATTATATAGAAGAAACTGGACTCTCGAGCAAAGAAGCCATTAAGCAAACGGCAAAAGACCGGGGATTAAATAAGCGGGATGTTTACCATGCTTATCATATTGAGGAATAAAAAAAAGCTTCTCACACGCGTGAGAAGCTTTTCTTCATTCTTATTTTGCTAATTCAAAAGTGTTTTGAATTTCTTTTAACAGCTGTTCTGCACCGTCACGGCTTAGAATTAATTTGCCGTTAGCTAAAGAGATATTTTCATCAGATACTTCCCCAGTAACTTGGCAAGTCATGTTTGGCTTGTACTTTTTAAGGATGATTCTTTCGTCATCTACGTAGATTTCCAAAGCGTCCTTTTCGGCAATTCCAAGTGTACGTCTTAATTCGATAGGGATAACTACACGGCCAAGCTCATCAACTTTACGAACAATACCTGTGGATTTCATAATAAAAGTCTCCTCTCAAATCTCCAATAATATTTTTCTCTATCTATGTTGTTTCGTCATTATTCGACAAAATCTTTATTACATTTATAATACCAGCCATTCCCATATACGTCAATTACTTTATTTTCAATTAAAATAGAAAATTTTGGGATGCCAATTGAAGCGTTGATATAACAACGTTTTTATAGAAATAAAGAAGGTTTAATATAGAAAGGGGAAAGAACTACTCAAAAAGCAGTAATATGACTCATTTCGACATTTCGACAAAATTCTACAATTATTATACTTTTGCTATAATAATATTCGAAAGTTAATTTCCTTTTTTAGGGATAGAAAATAAAAAAATTTATTTTAAGAAGAATCCTGCCATCCCTTCTGCCTATTGGTTGCACAATTTCAAGTTTTTAGGTATATTTTGATGGTATAAGAGGTTATGCTGACGAATATAACTTCTTGTAAAATATCGATATAGAAGGCCCAATAACGGCACGATTTTCTGATTAATACTCTCGTCCAAATTGGGCGGGATTTTTTAAAATTTAAGAAAGTATAACGTTAGACTTCGATAACTATCTAGCTCCGGCGCCTACCCCCTCTAGGTACAAGCCAATCCTCCCAGAAAGGCAAAGAACGCCTTTCCGTGAGGATCGTCTTGTGCTTGTCGGGGGTGGGCAAGGCGCTTGCGCTTTTAAAATGAGGGAGGGAATCTTGTGGAGGACAAATTAAAGACGTTTTATTTAACCACTCCAATTTATTATCCTAGCGGAAATTTACATATAGGACATGCCTATACAACTGTTGCCGGTGATGCGATGGCGCGTTACAAGCGCATGCGCGGCTTTGACGTTATGTACCTGACGGGAACGGATGAACATGGACAGAAGATTCAGGAGAAGGCAGAAGAAAAAGGAATAACACCGCAGCAGTACGTAGATGAAATTGTCGCCGGTATCCAGGAACTATGGAAGAAGCTTGATATTTCCTATGATGACTTTATCCGTACTACTCAAGACAGACATAAGCAGATTGTAGAAAAAATTTTCGCTCAGCTTGTGGAACAGGGCGATATTTATCTTGGTGAATATGAGGGATGGTATTGTACGCCATGTGAGTCTTATTACACAGAACGGCAGCTTGTGGATGGAAACTGCCCTGACTGCGGACGTCCAGTTCATAAAGTAAAAGAAGAATCCTATTTCTTTAAGGTAAGCAAGTACGCTGACAGGCTTCTGCAGTATTATGAAGAAAATCCATCTTTTATACAGCCTGAATCCCGCAAGAATGAGATGATCAATAACTTCATTAAACCTGGCCTCGAGGATTTGGCGGTATCCAGGACCACTTTTGACTGGGGAGTGAAAGTGCCGAACAATCCTAAGCATGTTGTTTATGTATGGATCGACGCACTATCAAATTACATCACAGCGCTTGGCTATGGAACCGATGATGATTCCAAGTATCTGAACTATTGGCCTGCTGATGTGCACCTGGTAGGGAAGGAAATTGTGCGCTTCCATACGATTTACTGGCCAATCATGCTGATGGCATTGGATCTGCCTCTTCCGAAAAAGGTGTTTGCTCATGGCTGGCTATTGATGAAGGACGGCAAAATGTCCAAATCAAAAGGAAATGTAGTGGATCCTGTTACCCTTATCGACCGGTATGGTCTGGATGCACTTCGCTATTACCTGCTTCGCGAAGTGCCATTCGGCGCAGACGGAGTGTTTACCCCAGAAGGTTTTGTGGAAAGAATCAACTTTGATCTTGCCAATGATTTAGGAAACCTTTTGAATCGGACGATTGCGATGGTTAATAAATATTTTGACGGTGTCATTCCGTCATATAAAGATTCAAACGGAGAGTTTGACCAGCAGCTGCTGCAAATGAACCGTGAGACGGTTTCCAAGTATGAGGAAGCAATGGAAAAAATGGAGTTCTCTGTTGCTCTTTCGGCAGTCTGGCAGCTTGTCAGCAGAACGAATAAATATATAGATGAAACGCAGCCCTGGGCTCTTGCCAAAGAGGAAGAGAAAAGGGAAGATCTTGCGAGTGTGATGGCCCATCTGGCGGAATCCCTGCGCAGAATCGCGGTGCTTCTGCAGCCATTCCTGACACGTACGCCAAAAGAAGTATTCTCACAGCTGAATGTAAACGAAGAAGCATTAACATCTTGGGAAAGCCTTGAAAAATTTGGTCTTATCCCTGAAGGCACAAAGGTATTAAAGGGAGAACCGATTTTCCCTCGCCTGGATATTAATGAAGAAGTCGAGTTCATTAAAACCAAAATGCAGGGATCTGCTCCTAAAGAGGAAGCAAAGCCGGAAGCAAAAGCAGAGGAAAAGCCGGATAGTGAGGAAATCACAATCGATGACTTTATGAAAGTCGATTTAAGAGTGGCTCAGGTCATTCAGGCTGAACCGGTGAAAAAAGCTGATAAGCTCTTAAAATTACAGCTTGATCTTGGCTATGAAAAGCGCCAAGTCGTTTCCGGGATTGCCAAATTCTATAAGCCGGAAGACCTAGTCGGCAGAAAAGTCATCTGCGTCACAAATTTGAAGCCTGTTAAACTTCGCGGTGAGCTTTCAGAAGGAATGATTTTAGCAGGAGGAAAAGACGGAGAACTTTCACTTGCCACAATCGCTGAATCTCTTCCATTGGGTGCAAGGGTAAAATAATATTATTGATTTCTTCTGTTAAACATAAAAACATAGAAGTGTTAAGCGTATACCGTGGGCATTTCTATGTTTTTTATTTTTGGGAAAAATTATACTTAGAAAGTAATTTCTAGTGAGTTTATTAAATTCGAACCATTCTGCTAACACATTATTTTTGTTACATTCCTGACATAATAGTAATAGAAAAATAATATGAAGAAAAAGGAGTTTTTTGATGTTTTTCGACACACATGCACACCTTAATGCCGAACAATATAACGAAGATTTACAAGAGGTGATTGACAGGGCCCTTGATGAAGGAATTTCCAACATCGTGGTTGTTGGGTTTGACCGTCCAACGATTGAGAAGGCGATGGAGCTGACTGAGAAATACGATTTCATCTACGCAAGTGTAGGATGGCATCCGGTTGATGCCATCGATATGACAGAGGATGATCTTCGGTGGATCGAAGAGCTTTCCAGCCATCCAAAAGTCGTTGCCCTGGGAGAAATGGGCCTGGATTATTATTGGGACAAGTCACCAAAGGATATTCAGCAGGAAGTCTTCCGCAAGCAGATCCGTCTGGCAAAAAAAGTTAATCTCCCCATCGTTATCCATAACCGTGATGCCACAGCAGATATAGTCGAAATCCTTAAGGAAGAAGGAGCGGGAGAAGTAGGCGGCATCATGCATTGCTTTAGCGGCAGCCCTGAAATTGCCAAAGAGTGTGTAGATATGAACTTTTTTATTTCACTTGGAGGCCCGGTGACATTCAAGAATGCAAAAAAGCCAAAAGAAGTAGCCGATGTGATTCCGCTTGAAAAGCTATTGATTGAAACAGACTGCCCTTACCTTACCCCTCATCCATTTAGAGGAAAACGGAATGAACCTAGCTATGTCAAACTAGTTGCAGAGCAGATAGCTGAAATAAAAGGACTATCGGTAGAGGAAGTTGCACAAGCAACCACAGAAAATGCAAAAAAATTATTCGGCATAAACTGATATCTCTTTTTGTCGAAACCTGTGGGAGCTTGTCCAAATTTTTTCTGATTCTAAAAAGTTCTACATGTCTCTGTCTTCTCATAGGATAACCATGTCGATAAGTCTCTCTTTCCTTTCTCCTGGTTTTTTTGCATAATAGGAAATACGTTTACGAGAGGGCTTGCCATTTACTAGAAAAAGTGCTGTTCTAGCACCCCTGCCGATCGAGCGGAGGGCGTTTGCTGCCAGTTGAGGAGCGTGACAGATAGAGAACCGGCAGTCTGAAGGTTTGAGGAAACTTCCGGAATCGCTCCCGGTTGCTGAGCGCCTGATCGGCAGAAAACGAGGGATTACCAAAAGAGACGTAAAAATCCCTAAATCAAAAAAAGAAGGATTTTTCCGATGAGTGTGGAAAAGTATAAATCCAAGGCAAGCATCATCGAAAACGGGGCATTTGCAAGAAGGCATGCATAGAGAGGAGCTGTCTTTCATACATAGAGATAGAGTGCAGTTCTATGAATTCAGGCAATCATAGCCCGATGCCTGCATTCACCAGCCTTTCGGAAGCTGGAAAATTGAAAGAGTTGACAGTCGGCAAGATACTCTATATAATCACTCCGAGAGAAAAGGAGGCGTTTTTCATCGTGATTCAAAACATGAAAAACCTGTTATCCAAGTCTTTGAGTAAAAAGAAATTGGCCATTTTTTCTGCTAGTTTAGTAGTCTTTGCTGCTGCCTGCGGTTTCATTGCATATGAAACGACAAAGAAAACAGTAGCACTGACGATAGATGGCCAAGAGAAAGTCATCAAAACGCATGCATCAACGATTCAAGATATATTCGATGATCTAGATATTTCACTTCGCTCAGAAGATTATGTGTTTCCCTCGGTAAACACAGAGGTTAAGGACAATACAGAAATTGTCTATGAACCGGCTAAACAGGTGAACGTTGTAACAGATAACGAGAAGAAAACGATTTGGACGGCTGCAAAGACGGTCGGGGACGTTTTAAAAGAACAGAATATTACTCTGACTGAACATGATAAGGTTCAGCCAAAGCCAGAGGATAAAATTAAAAGCAACCTTGAAATTCAAGTAGAGAAAGCATTCGCTTTAACGCTTAATCATGGCGGCAAAGAGAAGCAGGTTTGGTCAACTTCGACTACGGTCGCTGACTTTTTATCACAGCAGGGAATCAAGATCAATGATTTAGACCGTGTTGAACCAAAGTTGGAAGAGACAGTCAAAGCCAATGACATCATAAAAGTCATTCGAGTTGAAAAAGTCACCGATGTAGTGGAAGAACCAATTAATTTCGCAGTTGTGACAAAGAAAGATAATAGCTTGGCTAAAGGCACTGAAAAGGTGATGAATGCTGGAAAAGAAGGCCTTAAGGCGAAAGAATTTGAAGTCGTCTTGGAGAATGGCAAGGAAGTTTCCAGAAAGCTGATCAGTGAAAAGCAAGTGAAAGAAAAGCAGGATAAAGTCGTTGCTGTCGGAACAAAGGTGGCTGCAGCAACACAGGTCGTTTCCCGCGGAACAAGCAGCAAGGCAAGCGGAAAAGAAATATATGTATCGTCAACAGCCTATACGGCCAATTGCAGCGGATGCTCAGGCAAAACTGCTACTGGCTTGGATCTGCGTGCCAATCCGGGTGCAAAGGTCATAGCGGTTGATCCAAGTGTCATTCCCCTTGGAACAAAGGTCTATGTTGAAGGTTATGGCTATGCTGTTGCAGCAGATACAGGCGGCGCCATCCGTGGAAACAAAATCGATGTATTCTTCTCCTCTAAATCAGAAGCTTACAAGTGGGGAAGAAAAACCGTAAAGATTAAAATACTGAACTAATTTTTGTGATGCAGGGGCTTCCCCTGCATTTTTTATTTCAATGCAGAGAAGGTTAATAATTAACATTTTTCATTTCTCAGCTGCATCATATATAATAAGAACTATTCTTTATTACTATATTCTTCTTACATCTATTTAGACGAATTACATTACAGAAATGTTTCAAGTTTTTTTCAATTTTTTTATATTTAATTTTTCCTGGAGGAAGTATGAAAATCAAAGAAATTATTGTTGTAGAAGGCAAGGATGATACAGCGGCGATCAAAAGAGCCCTGGATGCCGATACAATTGAAACCAATGGATCTGCCATTAATCAGGAAACCATTGAAAAAATAAAGCTTGCCCAGAAGACCAGAGGGGTAATCGTATTCACAGATCCGGACTTTCCCGGTCAAAAAATCCGGAATACGATCACCAATGATGTACCCGGATGCAAGCATGCCTTTATAGAAAAAGCGGATGCTCTTCATAAGCACGGCAGAGGAGTAGGCGTTGAGCATGCATCGCCTGAAATGATCCGTCAGGCATTACAGGACGCACAGGTTATGCAGGAAACCTATGAAGAAACCATTACCCAAGAAGATCTGGTAACCGCAGGCCTGATTGGCGGAGAGGGCGCCAAGGAAAGAAGAGAAAAGCTTGGCAGACTTCTCAAAATCGGCTACACAAACGGCAAGCAGCTTCATAAGCGCTTAATGATGTTTCAAATCAGCCAGAGAGACTTTGCTGAGGCAATCGAAGCTATTCGCGAGGAGGAACAAAATGCATAAAGATATTGCAACACCAGCCAGAACACGGGCGATTTTGGATAAGTACGGATTTTCTTTTAAGAAAAGCCTGGGACAGAACTTTTTGATCGATACGAATATTCTCCGGAGAATTGTCGATCATGCGGATTTATCGGAAGAATCGGGCGCCATTGAAATAGGCCCTGGAATTGGGGCATTGACTGAACAGCTGGCCCGGAGAAGCAAAAAGGTACTTGCTTTTGAAATTGACCAGCGGCTGCTTCCAATTTTAGAGGAAACTCTATCGCCATATCCCCATGTATCCATCATCAATGAAGATGTATTGAAGGCAGATGTTAAGACAGCAATTGAACAGGAGTTTGAAGGCATTAACGATATTATGGTTGTCGCCAACCTTCCGTATTATGTTACAACGCCGATTATCATGAAATTGCTCGAGGACAAGCTTCCGATCAGAGGAATCGTCTGTATGCTTCAGAAAGAGGTAGCAGACAGAATTTCAGCCCGTCCGGGAACGAAAGAGTACGGCTCACTCTCCATTGCTGTTCAGTACTATACAGAGGCTGAAACGGCCATGATCGTGCCGAAGACGGTCTTTGTTCCGCAGCCGAATGTGGATTCAGCCGTCATCAAACTGACAAAGCGCAAAGAGCCTGCAGTGGCGGTTAAAAGTGAATCCTTCTTTTTTAAGGTGACAAAAGCAAGCTTTGCACAAAGGCGCAAGACTCTGCTGAATAATTTAACAAGCCAGCTTCCTGGAGGAAAACAAAAGAAGGAACATATTCTCTCCGCTCTCGAACAAGCCAATGTCGAGCCGGGCAGAAGAGGGGAAACTCTATCCATTGAAGAATTTGCCCGCTTGAGTGATGCCCTGCTGCCGCATTTTTCATAAAAATGAAGCCCTGCTGAAAACAGCGGGCTTTTTTTTTGCCTCAAATTTTGAACGCCAATAACTGGATAGCACTACAAGGAATGCCTCGTCAGCTTCATCATCATACGAATAAAAGCATAGCTTTTAGGACGAGCACCTGCCCCCCTCGAGGAGTCGGGGGCGGGCAAGGCTTTTTCGCTTTTCTAATTCTACGCACATGTTTATAGACGAATGCATAATTTATGACATAAATAATAAATCACAAACAAGAGACCAGAAGAAGCCCGCGTTTATCCTCGGGCAATTGGAGTGACGACATTGACTATAAATACGATGGATATCGTCGGAAGAATTTCGTATCACTGTGATATTTTATTCCGCGTGATTGATATTAAAGAACAGGGCGGCCAAAAAATGGCCATATTATTCGGAGAAGATATCCGTCTCGTTGCGGATGCTCCCTGTGAGGATTTAATCGTCATTAACCAGGCGCAGCGGATGAAGCTTGAGCAGGAGTATAGGTCGCTTGAGGAACAGTCTTTCCAGCTGATCCGGCAGGACCTGGCTCTTTTAAGAGAGAAGCAGGAGTATGAGGTGACTGACGGCTACAGCAAGACACTTAATTATTTTCAGATACCAGGCAGGGTGCTTCATCTGGATGGTGATCCATCTTATTTAAAGAAATGCTTAAGTGTCTATGAAAAAATAGGAATACCCGTAACTGGAATTCATTGCAGTGAAAAGGAAATGCCGATGAAAATCGGACAGCTCATCGACCATTACAGGCCTGATATCCTGGTTGTAACAGGTCATGATGCCTATTCAAAGTCAAAGGGAAAGAAATCCGATATCAATGCTTATAGGCACTCCAGGGAATTTGTACAGGCGGTGAGGGAAGCGCGGAAAAAAATACCCCACCTTGATCAGCTTGTCATTTTTGCCGGAGCATGCCAGTCCCATTTCGAATCGCTGATCCATGCTGGCGCAAACTTTGCCAGTTCTCCTTCCAGGGTGAATATCCATGCCCTTGACCCCGTATACATTGTTGCGAAAGTCAGCCTTACTCCATTTATGGAAAGAATCAATTTATGGGATATCTTAAGAAATACATTAACAGGTGAAAAGGGACTTGGAGGAATTGAAACCCGGGGAGTCCTGAGAACAGGAATGCCTTACAATGACGATGATCTAAACGAATCCTAATCAGCAGGCCGTTTGTGTATTATAGCGGCTTGTTTTTTTATGTTTTCCCGCAAAAAATTAGAATTTGTTAAGCATTTTTCGAGGAATTTCGCGCATGTGAAATTTGACTATTTCCCAGGTAATGAAATGCAGTCTCATAAGGCTTTCCAAAACTATACATAATCTTTGCCATTTAAGGTAATCCTAAAATTGTTGAAAATTAGAAGAAAAAGTAGAACAAAACATATTGACATTTATTTTTAAACACTGTTATAATTTATATTTTTGTTTGACAGTAATGTGTCAGTGTGATATACTTAACATAGTGAGGTGGACCGAATGGCAAAAACATTATCAGATATTAAAAAAGCTCTTGATTCAAATCTTGGGAAAAGGCTCCTGCTAAAAGCAAATGGCGGGCGCAGAAAGACCATTGAACGCTCAGGGGTTCTGGCAGAAACGTATCCTTCAGTATTTGTGATTGAGTTAGATCAGGATGAAAATGCATTTGAACGGGTATCTTACAGCTATGCAGATGTTTTAACAGAAACGGTTCAAATTACATTCTATGAAGACACATCAGGACAGGTTGCTTTAAGCTAATATATATGACAGCGGGCGGTGAACAAATTGTTTACTGCTTTTTGTTTGCCTATTTTTAAAGCTGTCAGCAGCCTGCCCCCTTGAGGTGTCGCCGGGGGTGAGCGCCATGGAAGGGCTTCAAAGGGCTTCTTTGGATCCTCTCCTCAGGAACAAGCGGTTATTGGCTTGTTCCTGAGGCACTTGCGCTTTTCTTAATGAATAAAAGGTCTTTTTCACATACTATACATACCGCAGTGTGAAAGGGGATGTTAATGTTGGGCAGAAGACGGGGCGTTATGTCAGATGGTTTAAAAGAAGAAATTGCGAAAGAGCTTGGCTTTTATGATGTAGTCCAAAAGGAAGGCTGGGGCGGCATCCGTGCCAAAGATGCCGGCAATATGGTTAAGCGGGCTATCGAAATCGCACAGCAGAACCTTCTTAACAAATAGCATTCGCACAGATTATGTTTAAGCATTAATATGCACTGCGTCAGCCGAAGCCTATGCTTCGGCTTTTCCTTTTATCGAATAGGGTTAACCCTTATATTCCAAGCCACCTGAGCTTTTATGTTTAATTTGTGGTAAAATAGGACAAAAAATGGAGACGCTCTAGAAGAAAAGCACAATACTGCCGCTTATTGCCGTTTAAAATAAAGTCAATACTGAATGTGGTATGGCTTTCCCTGCAGGCCAAAGTGCTTCGCTTGTGGAGCTGGACAGGAGTCCGATTTATAGGAAAGAAGTAGGTGGAAATGTTGAAGGTCATGGTTAAGGCGCCTGCTAAGATCAATTTGTCATTAGATGTTTTACATAAACGGGAAGATGGCTATCATGAAGTGGAAATGATAATGACAACGATTGATTTGGCAGATCGCCTGGAATTAACACTTTTAGATAAAGATGAGATAAAAATTGTCTCTCATAACCGTTTTGTTCCGGATGATCAGCGGAATTTGGCTTATCAGGCTGCACACCTTCTTAAGGAACGGTTTCAAGTGAAAAAAGGTGTGTCCATTACAATAGAAAAAGCAATTCCGGTTGCTGCAGGACTTGCTGGGGGCAGCAGTGATGCAGCGGCAGCTCTAAGAGGCCTTAACAAGCTGTGGGATTTGGGGCTTTCATTGGATGAGCTTGCTGAAATCGGGACGGAAATCGGTTCTGATGTTTCTTTTTGTGTATACGGAGGAACTGCTTTAGCTACTGGAAGAGGGGAAAAGATTCAGCAGCTTCCTGCTCCTCCTACATGCTGGGTCATACTGGCTAAGCCGTTCATCGGCGTATCGACTGCTGATGTTTATAGAAGACTGGACGTAGAGCAGGTACAGCATCCGAATACTGCAGGAATGATCGAAGCGATAAATGCGGGCAGCTATGATGATGTCTGCCGGAACATGGGAAATGTTCTGGAGGATGTAACACTAAATATGCATCCCGAGGTGCTGCAGATAAAAGACCAGATGAAACGATTTGGTGCGGATGCCGTTTTGATGAGCGGCAGCGGACCGACCGTTTTTGGACTTGTGCATCATGATTCAAGAATGCATCGGATTTATAATGGCCTTAGAGGGTTTTGCGATCAGGTTTTTGCGGTCAGAATGCTCGGAGAAAGACATAAGCTTGATTAAATCCGTATATTAATGGTATATTATCGTTAAAATATTCGGATTTAAATGGGGGTTCCACAATGAAATTTCGCAGAAGTGAACGGTTGATAGATATGACCAATTATTTATTGAACCATCCGCGTCAGCTGGTATCCTTAACTTTCTTTTCAGAAAGGTATGGTTCTGCCAAGTCTTCGATAAGTGAAGATCTCACAATCATTAAAGAAACATTTGAACAAAGAGGAATAGGCACTCTGCAAACTGTTTCCGGAGCAGCAGGCGGCGTAAAGTTTCATGTTAAAGTAACAGATGATGAAGCCCGGCCATTTGTAGATGAGCTCTGCAGCTTAATTGCCAGTCCGGAAAGGCTTCTTCCCGGCGGCTATCTTTATATGACTGACATTCTTGGAGATCCTTTAATTGTACAGCGAGCAGGAAGGCTTTTTGCATCAGCCTTCGCGGATAAGCCCGTTGATGTGGTCATGACGGTAGCTACAAAAGGGATTCCGCTTGCTTATGCTGCCGCTAACTATCTCAATGTGCCGGTAGTCATCGTCAGACGGGACAGCAAGGTGACAGAAGGATCCACGGTAAGCATTAACTATGTATCAGGTTCTGCGAAAAGGATTCAGACTATGGTTCTTTCAAAAAGAAGCCTGGCAGAAGGATCCAACGTCTTAATCATTGACGATTTTATGAAAGCTGGCGGAACGGTTAATGGCATGGTCAGCATGCTGGAAGAATTCAAGGCAAACCTCGCTGGGATTGCTGTCCTGGTCGAGGCGGAAAAAGCAGAAGAACGGCTTGTTGATGAGTACCTTTCTCTAGTGCGTCTATCCGATGTTGATGTGAGGGAAAAGAAAATCAATGTAAGTGAAGGCAACTATTTTAAAAAATAATCATATTTTTTAGGGGGAGAATTCATGAAAGTCATTCAAACGAATCAGGCTCCGGCAGCAATTGGGCCATATTCTCAGGGGATTACTGTAAATAACCTATTCTATAGCTCAGGGCAAATTCCGCTTACGGCAGAAGGTGTTATGGTAGATGGGGATGTAAAGGAACAGACGCATCAGGTTTTTAAAAACCTTCAGGCAGTGCTTGAAGAAGCGGGTGCGTCATTAAATACCGTGGTAAAGGCAACGGTGTTTATCAAGGACATGAACGAGTTTGCAGCCATCAATGAAGTATATGGGGAATATTTCAGCACACACAAGCCTGCGCGCTCCTGTGTTGAAGTGGCACGCTTGCCAAAGGATGCATTGGTTGAAATTGAAGTAGTGGCCCTCGTCAAATAAATAACCGCATTTATTTCGCTCGTTCAAGTGAACGGGCGTTTTTTATTACAGAAAAGTGCTTTAACAGACAATGCCTTACTTTGAACAAAATATTCAAAAAATATTTTTTATCTAAGAAGGAGATTCAGTAAATATGTTGAATTTATACAATTAGGATTATATCTTCTCGAAAAGGTGGTGAACAGAATGGAAGTGACAGACGTAAGATTACGCCGCGTTAACACGGATGGACGAATGAGGGCAATCGCATCTATTACGCTGGATCATGAATTTGTTGTTCATGATATTCGTGTAATTGATGGGAATAATGGCTTATTTGTAGCTATGCCGAGCAAACGTACTCCGGATGGGGAGTTTAGAGATATCGCGCACCCGATCAATTCAGGAACGCGCGGTAAAATCCAGGAGGCTGTATTAGCCGAGTACCACCGTTTAGGTGAATTAGAAGTGGAATTTGAAGAAGCCGGTGCTTCCTAAGAAAATATATCAACAAGGGCCTGCTACATAAGTAAGGCTCTTTTTTATTTAGCTGTGAAGAATTAAAGCTCTGAGACCCCCTGTTACAGGCGGTGCTTAGGGCTTTTTTCTATCTTCTTCATTACCCTGTCTGTGAAAATATTAAACCATTTCTTCAGAAAATACCGTTAATGGTAATGACAAATATATGTACTTTGTCATCATTTCTTGAAATAAGAGCCCATTTAAGATATATTCGTTATGGATAAAAAGGTTAAATTGGAGGCCTGTCAATGTCTAATCGATACGCGGTCATTTTAGCCGCAGGCCAGGGGACAAGAATGAAGTCAAAGCTTTACAAAGTCCTTCACCCTGTTTGCGGCAAACCGATGGTTCAACATGTTGTTGATCAAGTTACAAAGCTTAACATAAAAGAAATTGTCACCATTACTGGACATGGAGCGGAAATGGTGGAGCAGCAGCTTGGCTCTAGCAGCAAATATGCTCTTCAGGAGGAGCAGCTTGGCACCGCTCATGCCGTTATGCAGGCTCGCGATATGCTTGAAGGCAAAGAGGGCGTGACGCTCGTAGTCTGCGGAGATACACCGCTCATCAAACATGAAACAATGGAAGCGCTTTTCAAGCATCATGAAGAGCTATCTGCCAAAGCGACTATTTTAACAGCCCATGCGGAAAATCCATTCGGATATGGACGCGTGATCCGAAATGATATGGGGATGGTTGAAAAAATCGTTGAACAGAAAGATGCTTCCGAGGAAGAACGAAAGATAAAAGAAATCAATACTGGGACCTATTGCTTTGATAATAAGACCTTGTTTGAAGCATTAAACAAAGTTACAAATGATAATGTGCAGGGTGAATACTACCTGCCGGATGTGATTGAGATCCTGAAAAATGAAGGCGAAGTCGTTACGGCTTACCAGACGGCTGATTTTGGCGAAACCCTGGGTGTCAATGACCGGGTAGCCTTATCACAGGCCGAATCCTTCATGAAACAACGGATTAATGAAGAACACATGCGTAACGGCGTTACCATTATCGATCCGTCAAACACGTATATTGGTGCGGATGTGAAAATTGGCTCTGATACAGTTCTTTATCCTGGAACGGTCATTTCCGGCAATACAGTCATCGGTTCTGATTGTGTGATCGGACCTCATACAGAGATTTCTGATTGCCATATTGGGGAAGGCACAGTGATCCGCCAGTCTGCTGCACATGACAGCCATATTGGTTCACAAGTGAATATTGGGCCGTTTGCTCACATTCGCCCGCAATCAGATATTCATGATGAAGTGAAAATCGGCAACTTTGTTGAAGTGAAGAAGTCTGTTTTTGGAAAAGGAAGCAAAGCCTCTCACCTGAGCTATATTGGCGATGCAGAAGTAGGAAGAGAAGTTAACCTGGGCTGCGGCTCAATCACTGTCAATTATGATGGCAAAAATAAGTACCTGACCAAAATCGAAGATGGTGTTTTCATTGGATGCAACTCCAATCTCGTCGCACCGGTAACGATTGGGGAGGGTGCATATGTGGCAGCAGGATCGACGATTACAGAAGATGTGCCGGGAGAAGCTCTTTCCATTGCCCGTGCACGCCAGGTGAACAAGGAAAACTACACGCAAAAGTTAAATATTAAGAAATAAACCGAACTTTCTATATGTAAGAAATAAATCGATGGAGGCCCAAAATGTCAAACCAGTATTTAGATCCAAACTTAAAGGTGTTCAGTTTAAATTCAAACCGCAAGCTAGCTGCAGAAATCGCCAATGTAATTGGTGTGGAGCTTGGTAAATGTTCCGTAACTCGCTTCAGCGACGGCGAAATCCAAATTAACATTGAAGAAAGCATCCGCGGATGCGATGTATATGTAATCCAATCTACAAGCTCTCCTGTTAATGAGCATTTAATGGAGCTTTTAATCATGATCGATGCTCTTAAGCGTGCATCTGCCAAGACCATCAACATTGTAATGCCTTACTATGGCTATGCCCGCCAGGACCGCAAAGCAAGAGCGCGTGAGCCGATTACAGCTAAGCTTGCAGCCAACCTTTTGGAAACTGCTGGTGCAACCCGTGTGATTACACTTGACTTGCATGCGCCGCAAATTCAAGGTTTCTTCGATATTCCGATCGATCATTTAATGGGTGTGCCAATCCTTTCTGATTACTTTAAGAACAAAATGATGGATGGCGACATCGTAATCGTATCCCCAGACCACGGAGGCGTAACACGTGCACGTAAAATGGCTGATCGCTTAAAAGCGCCGATTGCCATCATTGACAAGCGCCGTCCAAAGCCAAATGTGGCTGAAGTCATGAACATTGTTGGTAACATCGATGGCAAAACTGCCATCTTAATCGACGATATTATTGATACTGCCGGAACCATTACATTAGCAGCAAATGCCCTGATCGAGAACGGTGCATCAGAAGTCTATGCATGCTGTACACACCCGGTTCTATCTGGACCTGCCATCGAAAGAATTGAAAACTCAACCATCAAAGAATTGGTTGTAACAAACTCAATTACTCTTCCAGAAGAGAAGAAAACAGACAAGATTGTCGAACTTTCCGTAGCACCGCTAATCGGTGAAGCAATCATCCGAGTTCATGAAGAGCAATCTGTCAGCACTCTGTTTGATTGATAGGTAATTAAATAACTTTTCCAGGCTTGCTGTAAAGCAAGCCTGGTCTGCGTTCTTTTTAAAAATAGCATATGAAAAAAACAAAAACGTTTAGACTTCCTCATTTTAGGGCATTTTTTTATATAGACGAGAATTTTTCAAAATGAGGAAGGGGACGTATTTATGACAGCTGTATTGCAAGCAAAGGAAAGAAAAGGTTCACGCAACTCCAACTTAACTTCACTGCGAAAAGAAGGTAATATTCCGGCAGTTGTGTATGGTTCAAAACTGCAAAGCCAATCCATCTACTTAAGCGAAGCCGATTTTCTAAAGACGATCAAGGAAGTAGGCAGAAACGGCGTATTTTCATTAGATGTAGATGGCAGCAAACATGAAGTGGTGCTTGGTGACTACCAGTCCAATCCGATTAAAAATGAAATTGTCCATGCCGATTTTCTAGCGGTGGATATGAATAAGGAAATGACAGCCGATGTACGCGTCGTCTTGACTGGAGATGCAGCAGGAGTAAAAGATGGAGGCGTAATGCAGCAATCCATGCATGAAGTCTCTGTTACAGCGACACCGAATAATATTCCACCTTCTGTTGAAGTGGATGTAACAAATCTGCAGGTGAATGAGACCTTAACAGTCGCTGATATCAAGGCAAATCGCGGCTATGAAATCAATAATGAAGATGAAGAGGTTATCGCTTCCATCCTTCCTCCGAGACAGGAAGAAGAAATCAACAGCGGTGAAGAACAGGAAGCTGGTACTCCTGAAAATGAAGAAGGCAGAGAAACAACAGCAAATGAAGATAAAGCAGGTGGAGAATAAGCTCAGGGAAGCTATTCTTGCAGGGGCTTGGCAATAATGGCCAGCCCCTGTTTGCATGGCATTAAAATGAATCCGAATGAGACGCGCATTCGGATAAGATCAGAAGCAGCAGGGGCAATCGAGTCCCTGGCACAACTTCGACAGAATTCTTCTTATCGAACAACACACTTTCTACTATAATGAAAAAGAGAAATGAAAAAGCTCAGAGCGCACGCCTGGATAAATGCTGGGCTTCTGCGCTTTTCGAATATGGGGTGAGAAAATGAAATTAATTGTAGGGTTGGGGAATCCCGGCAAGCAATATGATAAAACAAGGCACAATATTGGCTTTGATGTGATTGATGTCTTATCGGACCGGCTGAATATTCCTTTGAATCAGGCCAAGCTGAAAGGCGTATTTGGCACAGGTTATGTGAATGGAGAGAAAGTATTTCTGCTAAAACCTCTTACATATATGAATTTATCAGGAGAATCCATCCGGGCTGTTATGGATTATTTCGAGATAAATGATGATGAACTTGTGGTCATTTATGATGATCTGGATCTTCCTGTAGGCAGGATACGTCTCCGTCAAAAAGGGAGCGCAGGAGGCCATAATGGGATCAAATCTACAATCGCACATCTGGGAACACAGGAATTTAACAGAATCCGAGTTGGCATCGACCGTCCGCCGAGCGGCATGAAGGTGCCTGACTATGTGCTGGGACGTTTCACGAAAGAAGAACAGGCTATTATGGACGAAACGGCTAAAAAGTGCGCAGATGCCTGTGAGGAATGGTTCAAAAAACCATTTTTACAGGTAATGAACGATTTTAATCAATAATCTTCATATTTTATCAATCTTATCATAGAATAATGTATCTTTTCATTGCCGGCATCGTCTTTTGCATGAATAAGTTCCCTTCCTGAGGTCCATACTAGAATCATGGACAGTTTAACGGGAGGGACAGGCATGGCTATTCATTATCATTGCCGTCATTGCGGAACAAAGATTGGTTCAATAGAGAAAAGCTCAGTTTATTCAGAGCAGCTTGGCTTCCATAAGCTAAACGATCAGGAACGCCAGGAGATGATCTCCTATGAACAATCAGGAGATATGCATGTAAAAGCGATCTGTGAGGATTGCCAGGAATCACTGGAACGCAATCCGGATTATCATCAGCAGGACTTTATTATTCATTAAAAAGCTTTGGAGACAATCCAAAGCATTTTTCTATTTCTATTTGAGGCAATCATTTTATTTAATAGAAACCGTTCTATAGATTCTTGTTGCATCCATATTTTATTAGTAAGATTAATGAAAGTTAAAATGGATTTTGCAGACTGTCAGTTATCTGGCTCGATGGGCCTGAATTGGCATCTGCTTTTTGGCGGTTGAACTGCCTGGGAAAAGATACTCTTTAAATGTTGAGAACTGTCTAGCTGCAGCGCCTGCCACCTCGAGGTATAAGTAAATCCTCCCAAAAGGCAAAGAACTCCTTTCCGTGAGGCTCGTCTTATGCTTGCCGGGGGTGGGCAAGGCGCTTACGCTTTTCTTATAGGAGGGGCTTTCATGTTAGGTCTTAAAGAGATTATTAGCCGGCAGGATGATGTAAGTTCCATCATGTCTGGCATAGAGGAAGGACTTAGGGAGCAAATGCTTGCCGGATTATCTGGATCAGCACGCACCTTGTTTTTGTCTTCCATATATGAGCAATCGGGAAGGCCGATGCTAGTAGTAACACACAACCTTCTGCAGGCACAGAAGCTATATGATGATATTGTCAATCTGGCTGGGGAATCGGAAGTGTTTTTGTATCCTGCAAATGAGTTGATTGCAGCGGAAATGGGGATTGCCAGCCCGGAATTAAAGGCCCAGCGGATTGAGGCTTTAAATTATTGGAGCAAATATAAAACAGGAATCATGATCGTCCCGATGGCCGGGTTAAGAAAGATTCTCCCGCCTCCAGGCCACTGGCAGAAATACCAGCTGTCTTTAAAAATTGGTGATGAACTGACAGACGAACAATTAAAAAACTTTGTCCATATGGGCTATGTTCGTTCGGAAATGGTTTCTTCGCCGGGAGAATTCAGCGTCAGGGGCGGAATCATTGATATCTATCCACTGACTGAGGCTGATCCAGTTAGGATTGAGCTATTTGATACAGAAGTTGATTCAATCCGGACTTTTTCTTTGGAGGACCAAAGGTCAAAAGAAAAATTAAACGAGATTTCGATTGGACCAGCAACCGAAATACCTCTGGATTCAGAACACTTCCAGACATTAATTGAAAAACTGGAAAAAGGTTTGGGATCAAGCCTGAAAAAACTGAAAGATGATAAAGCGAAAACACAGCTGGCCCAGAATGTTGGCTATGAATTAGAACAGCTTCGAATGGGGAACAAGCCTGAACACCTTTTCAAATACCTATCGTTTGCCTTTGAGGAAGGAAGTAGTTTAGTAGACTATCTCCCTGCCAATGGCTTAATTTTCATTGACGAAATCAGCCGTGTGCAGGAAATGAATGACTCTCTTGATAAGGAAGAGGCCGAGTGGTATACAAGTCTTTTAGGCGAGGGCCAGATCATTCATGATGTGAAGATTTCACACACCTTAAAAGAGTTTCTGCACCGTTCAAAGCATCCGATTACGTATATGTCGCTGTTCCTGAGACATGTACCGAATACAAATCCGCAAAACATCATTAATGTCACCTGCAAACAGATGCAGAATTTCCATGGACAAATGCATGTGCTGAAAAGCGAGCTGGACAGGTGGAAAAAAGGCAGATATTCGGTCGTATTCCTGGGTCCGGACGAAGAGCGGATTAAAAAGCTGCAAAGAGTGCTTGAAGACTATGAGATTGAAGCGGCATTTGTGAGTGAGGATGACCCGATTTTAACAGGGAAAATTCAAATTACAGAAGGCAGTCTGCAGACAGGATTCGAACTTCCAAGCCAAAAGCTGGCTGTTATTACGGAAGAAGAGCTTTTTAACAAGCGCACAAAAAAGAAAGCCCGCAGGCAAAAGCTTTCAAATGCAGAAAGAATTAAAAGCTATTCCGAACTGAAGGTTGGAGACTATGTCGTTCATGTTAATCACGGGATCGGAAAATACTTAGGGATTGAGACTCTTGAGATTAACGGGGTCCACAAAGATTATCTCCATATCCGCTACCAGGGCAGCGACAAGCTGTATGTGCCAGTAGAGCAGATTGAGCTTGTCCAGAAATATGTCGGCTCCGAAGCAAAAGAGCCAAAAATTTATAAGCTGGGCGGAAACGACTGGAAGCGGGTTAAGAAAAAGGTTCAATCATCTGTTCAGGATATTGCGGATGATCTGATCAAGCTATATGCAGAACGCGAGGCATCAAAAGGCTATGCCTTCAGTCCGGATGGGGATATGCAAAGGGAATTTGAAGCGGCCTTCCCATACCAGGAAACAGAGGACCAGATCCGTTCCATCCATGAAATTAAGAAAGATATGGAGAGGGAGCGCCCGATGGACCGCTTATTATGCGGAGATGTGGGCTATGGGAAAACAGAAGTGGCGATCCGTGCTGCTTTTAAGGCGATTGCGGATGGAAAACAGGTTGCCATCCTCGTTCCGACGACCATACTGGCTCAGCAGCACTATGAAACGATGAGAGAACGATTCCAGGATTACCCGATTGAAATTGGGTTATTAAGCCGATTCAGATCGAAAAAGCAGCAGACCGAAACTCTTAAAGGCTTAAAGGCAGGGACTATTGATGTAGTTGTCGGCACACACCGGATTTTATCAAAAGATATCCAGTATAGAGAATTAGGCCTGCTCATTATTGATGAAGAACAGCGCTTTGGAGTAACACACAAAGAAAAGATCAAGCAGCTTAAGACAAATGTAGATGTCCTTACCCTGACTGCAACGCCAATCCCGAGAACCCTTCATATGTCAATGCTGGGCGTGAGGGATCTATCGGTTATAGAAACACCGCCTGAGAACCGGTTCCCGGTCCAGACTTATGTGATGGAGTATAATGGTGCATTGGTTCGTGAAGCAATTGAAAGGGAACTGGCGAGGGATGGACAGGTCTATTTTCTATATAACCGGGTGGAGGATATAGAACGAAAAGCCGAGGAAATATCCATGCTAGTTCCAGATGCAAGGGTAACATATGCCCATGGGAAAATGACGGAAAATGAGTTAGAATCTGTTATGTTAAGCTTCCTGGAAGGCGAGTCCGATGTTCTCGTCAGCACAACGATCATTGAAACTGGCGTAGATATTCCAAATGTCAACACGCTGATTGTCCATGATGCAGACAAAATGGGTCTGTCCCAGCTTTATCAGCTTAGGGGACGGGTTGGCCGTTCCAACCGGGTTGCCTACGCATACTTCACGTATCGAAAAGATAAAGTATTAACAGAGGTAGCTGAAAAGCGGCTACAGGCCATAAAGGAATTTACAGAGCTCGGTTCTGGTTTCAAAATTGCCATGCGGGATTTATCAATCCGAGGCGCCGGCAATCTGCTTGGAGCAGAACAGCATGGATTCATCGACTCTGTCGGTTTTGATCTGTATTCGCAAATGCTTAAAGAAGCGATTGAAGAACGGAAAGATAAGCTGGATGGCGTCGAGGCAAAACCGGCTAAGATCGAGATCGACCTGGATGTTGATGCCTATATTCCTGATTTTTACTTGTCTGATGGCCATCAGAAAATAGAAATGTATAAGCGCTTCCGCGGCATTTCTTCGCTTGAGGATGTGGAAGAGCTCCAGGATGAGATGATCGACCGTTTTGGCGAGTATCCGGATGAAGTGGGATATTTATTCCAGATTGCCGAAATGAAGGCATACGGTGAACTTGCCGGAGTCGAGACAGTTAAACAATCCAAACAGGAAGTACTGATTCTTTTATCGGAAAAGGCCAGCGAGCATATAGATGGCCAGAAGATTTTCCAGATCACAAGCAAATACGGCAGAATGATCGGCCTGGGCATGGAAGGAAAGAAACTGAAAGCTGTCCTCCATATTAAAGGCATCAAAACAAATGAATGGCTTAACATTGCATACGAAGTGATCAAAGGAATGCAGGAAGCGAAAAAAGAGCAGGAACATCCAACTGCGTAAATTTATGGAAATATCACTGTCAATAAAATGAAACAATAGAAATGTTTATCTCTTTCTGACGAGGGTAATTTTAAGTTGAAGGATCATTTGGAATGTTTATCCGGTTTTGGAATGAATAACATCTATGAGAAAAAGTTTTTGTGCACGTATATAACTTTCCATATGAAAGATACTAAGTTCAAACATGGCGATGCATTCATTTTCTCCCAATTATGGATCATAGCCAAAAGAGGAAAGAGTAAGTGCTGTGCTGGTGTTAGAGTTGTCTAGCTCCAGCGCCTAGCTCCTCGAGTCATAAGTCAAATCACTTTAGAAATCGGGATTTCCTGTGTGATTCTTCTTATGCTTGTTAGGAGTGAGCAAGGCACTTCCGCTTTTCTATTAAATCATCAGATGAAAGTGAGGCAACGTTGGATGAAAGCAACAGGTATAGTTCGTCGAATCGATGATTTGGGTCGTGTAGTCATTCCTAAAGAAATCCGCAGAACACTGCGTATTCGTGAGGGGGACCCGCTGGAGATTTTCGTAGATCGTGATGGAGAAGTCATCTTAAAGAAATATTCACCAATCAGTGAACTGAGCGATTTTGCAAAAGAATATGCAGAAGCATTATATGACAGCCTGGGAAATCCAGTGTTAATCTGTGACAGAGATACTTACATTGCTGTTGCAGGAGGTTCTAAAAAGGATTACTTAAACAAAAACATAAGCGATCTTGTTGAAAAAACAATGGAAGAGCGCAGTTCAGTCCTGGTTAACCAGTCAGGCGACATCTCGCTTGTCGATGGGAACACAGAATCTTCCTCCGCTTATACAATCGGCCCAATCATTGCAAACGGCGACCCAATTGGAGCAGTTATCATTTTTGCTAAAGAAGATTCACTGGGCGACGTGGAACAAAAAGCAGTTGAAACAGCAGCAGGCTTCCTGGCCAGACAAATGGAATCATAAAAATGGATACTTAATGAAAGGGGTAGCGGAATGCTGCCTTTTTTCTTTGGGCTCGGGGATGGCGGGTGCGTAAACCGGGTATTCCGCACACAAAGTAAGTGAGTTGCGCCAACACACAAAAGCCCTGGACCGGAGCGTAATCGAGGAGCGCGCATAAAACAGGTACTTCCGCGCATAAAGCAGATCGCGCGCGCAATTCAGAGGAATTCGCGCACAAGAACCCCGAACCCGCGCAGAACCGAAAAATTGACGCGCGAAAACAAAGATTTCCCGTGCACAAGGATAGTGAGCGCGCACAACCCAAGGTTATCCGCCCGAAAAAATACGAAACCCGCGCAGAACCGAAAAAGAACGCATGCAATCCTGGTAAATCCGCGCATAAAGCCCCAATGTGCTATAATACTTTCGAATTCAATTGGAAGGAGATGGGCAATTGAAGCCCGTTCAGACATCTGGCGATTTGTTTAAAGGAGCGTTTATCCTCACGATCGCTGCCCTGATTACAAAAATTTTGAGTGCTGTTTACCGGGTTCCCTTTCAAAATATTGTTGGGGATGTAGGGTTTTATATATATCAGCAGGTTTATCCATTCTATGGAATCATTATCGTGTTATCTACATATGGATTTCCTGTCATTATTTCAAAGCTTTATGCTGAGCAGGCCGCTCTAAAGAAAGAGAAGGATATTCAGAACTTATTTGCCGTTTCTGCCTTTGTTCTGTCCATAATAGGTTTTATCGGGTTCTCCATTCTGTATTGGGGTTCGGACTGGCTGGCTGTCAGGATGGGCGATCCGCAGCTGGCGATCTTACTCAGAGTGGTGGCAGCCATGTTTCTTCTTTTTCCGATTCTGTCCCTTTTCCGGGGATATTTTCAAGGCACAGGAGATATGGTTCCAACCGCAGTCTCCCAGGTAGGAGAACAGCTTGTCAGAGTCATTACCATCCTGCTCGCTGCTTATTTGCTTGTTAAGGGAGGAAATTCTCTATACATGGTGGGAGGCGGGGCCCTTTTTGGAGCCATAACCGGCGGACTTATTGCCATCCTGATTTTAATCACCTTCTTTTATATAAAAGAAAGAAAAAACCTGCCGTCCGCCATTGCCATCGATTTTAGACAAAGCGGCAAGCTGGCCAAAACGATTATCATACAGGGATTTGCTATCTGCATCAGCAGTCTCGTGCTTATTTTCATTCAGCTGGCAGATTCGTTCAATTTATACTCGCTTCTATTAACATCCGGAATTGAAGGAGAGGAAGCGAAGGCGCTGAAAGGTGTGTATGACCGCGGACAGCCGATTATCCAGCTGGGCATTGTTGTGGCAACATCCATGTCCCTGTCGCTGGTGCCGCTCATTTCCAAAGAAAAAATGAGAAATCAGCCTGCATTTCTTCATAATAAAATCAGACTTGCCCTTCAAATCGGCATTCTTGTTGGTGCTGCAGCAACGGCTGGCCTATGGAATATCATAACGCCTGCAAATATTATGCTGTTTGAAAACTCGTCAGGATCGGATGTCCTGGCGATTCTTAGTCTGCTGATCTTGCTGAGCAGCCTGATCATCACAATCACAGGCATCCTGCAGGGACTGGGATTTATCTTTTTCCCGGCAGCTGCTATTTTAATGGGATTTGCCGTGAAACTTGGCCTGAACATCCTATTGGTTCCTTCTTACGGCACAGCAGGTGCAGCGGCCGCATCGTGCCTGGCGCTTGCTGCCGTCTTAATTTTTCTTATTGCAAAGCTTCGTTTATATTTGAAGATATCATTGATTTCTCTGCGCTTTTTATTGGTGGCCGGATTTGCTGCTTTGATGATGTCGGTTGTTTTGCAGCTGTATCTTCAGGCGACAGCCATGCTGCCAATACCGGATCCGGGCAGAATGTTTGCCGGATTCCAGGCATTAAGCGGCGTAGCGCTGGGGGCCTTAACGTATTTGTATATCGTATTTAAAGGCAATACTTTTAAAGAGGAAGAGCTTGCTCTGCTTCCGCTTGGAAGCAAACTCATGTTCTTGCTTCCCAAAAAGACTAGGAGATGAATCGCTTTATGAAAAAAATAACCATTCTCGGGCTTGGAGCAGGAGACTTGGATCAGCTTCCTTTTGGCGTATATCGAAAACTTAAACAGGCAAAGGTCTTGTACCTGCGGACAAAGGAGCATCCGGTTCTGCGGGATCTCGAACAAGAAGGGCTGACATATCAGTCTTTTGATCATATCTACGAAAAACATGAGAAATTTGAAGAAGTGTATGAGGAAATTTGTGAATTCCTCCTGGAAGAAGCCCTTGCCAAAGAGATTACATATGGAGTTCCAGGACATCCGCTTGTTGCGGAACGTACGGTGCAGCTTCTCATAGAGCGTGCTCCGCAGAGAGGCATTGAGATTATGATCGAAGGAGGACAAAGCTTCCTTGATCCTTTATTTCAGGCTTTGAAAATTGATCCGATCGAAGGATTTCAGCTTCTGGATGGAACCGATTTAAACAGAGATGAGATCCAGGTGGCCCAGCACGTCATCATTGGACAGGTTTATGACCAGTTTGTTGCGAGCGACGTCAAGCTGACACTGATGGAAAAGCTGCCTTACGATTACGCAGTTTATATTGTAACAGCTGCCGGCAGCAAGGATGAGGTTATTAAACAAGTACAGCTGCATGAACTGGATCATAATATGGAACTGAATAACTTAACTTCTGTATATGTGCCTCCTGTAAAAAATGATGCAGTCCTCTATAAAGATTTTTCAAAACTGCGGAGCATTATTGCGGAACTGCGGGGGCCAAACGGATGCCCATGGGATAAAAAGCAAACTCATGAATCATTGAAGAAATATTTAATTGAAGAAGCCTATGAGCTGATTGAAGCAATCGATAATGAAGATAGCGAGCATATGACAGAAGAACTGGGAGATGTCCTTCTCCAGGTGATGCTGCATGCACAGATTGGCGAAGACGAAGGTTATTTTACCATCGATGATGTGATCGAAGGACTTTCTGAAAAAATGGTCCGCCGTCATCCTCATGTCTTTGGTGATGTACAGGCAGAAAATGAAGAAGAGGTGCTTAAAAATTGGCAGAGCATTAAGCAGGAAGAAAAGGGTGAAAAGCAGGAATCCATGATGGATTCTGTCCCGAAATCATTCCCGAACTTAATGAGAGCGGCTGAAATTCAGAAAAAAGCAGCAAAAGTCGGTTTTGACTGGAAGGAAGTTGAGCCTGCCTGGGAGAAGGTAAAAGAAGAGATTGCCGAATTCGAGAAGGAAGCCGTGAATTTAAGCCCCGAGATGGAGGCGGAATTTGGCGATATCCTGTTTGCGCTTGTGAATATTGCGCGTTTCTATAAAATTGATGCCGAAGAAGCTGCGAGAAAAACCAATGAAAAATTCATCCGCCGTTTTACTTTTGTGGAAGAACGGGTAATGATGAGCGGCAGTAAATTTGAAGACTTTACACTCGAGCAGCTCGATGAATTCTGGAATGAGGCAAAATCCAAAGGTTACTAATAGAGGAGTGGCAATAGATGAGATTAGATAAATTCTTAAAAGTATCAAGGCTTATAAAAAGAAGAACACTGGCAAAAGAAGTCTCCGATCAGGGAAGGATCTCCATAAATGGACAGCAGGCCAAAGCGAGCTCAACCGTTAAAGTGGGCGATGAACTTCAAATCCGCTTCGGGCAGAAGCTGGTAACGGTCAAAGTGGAGCGCCTGCAGGAAACGACCCGCAAGGAAGAAGCGGCGGAAATGTACTCGATTGTTAAAGAAGAGAAGGTTGAATCGGAAGCATAAGGCCTGCTCCTATGGAGATTGGCCGTTAAACTATCGGTTTCGGCCGATAAAAGAGCGTTGTTGGCCGTTAAATTCCCGTTTTAGGCCGATATAATCTTCATATTGGCCGTTAAATCTTGATTTAGCGTAATTTCATCCGTATCATTTTTCAAATTCAGCAGCGCCTCCGCTTTTCCTATTGGCTTGTTCTATTTTAATTCCCCTTTTCATAAACATGTACAAAAAGGTTGTACTATGCTGATTGCGGGGGATGAATAATGAGTCAATATTATGAGTCAAGTTCAAACAAAACCAATACTCAGGAACACGATGTCATTATGAGAGGCAGAAGACTGCTCGATATTACTGGCGTTAAACAGGTCGAAAGCTTTGATAATGAAGAATTTTTGCTGGAGACGGTGATGGGTTTCCTGGCGATTAGAGGGCAGAACCTGCAGATGAAGAATCTGGATGTGGACAAGGGAATTGTTTCCATCAAGGGGAAGGTATTTGACCTTGTTTATATTGACGATCAGAATGGAGATAAAGCTAAAGGCTTCTTTAGCAAGTTGTTCCGATGACACTGACCACTCAATTTGTGACCATGCTGGCAATGATCGGCATGGGAAGTGTATTTGGGGCTGCCCTTGATACGTATAATCGTTTTCTGCAAAGAACCAGGCGGAAAAGCTGGCTTGTATTTATTAATGATATTCTTTTTTGGCTCGTCCAGGGCCTGGCAATCTTCTATATTTTATTTCTGGTGAATCAAGGCGAGTTAAGGTTTTATATTTTCATTGCTTTGTTGTGCGGTTTTGCCGCTTATCAAAGTTTATTTAAGAAAATGTATCTGCGGGTATTGGAGATATCCATCCGGATGGCGATCTCCATATACCGCTTTTTCGTGAAGACCATTACTTTGCTCATCTATAAGCCCATCCAGGGTCTTATTATGGCGTTAATTGCGATAGCCGTTATGCTTGGAAAAGGACTTTATTCCCTTTTAAAAGTCATACTTCGAGTCTTTTGGTTCATCTTGAAAGTGGTTTTTCTGCCTGTCAAATGGATTTTGTCACTTTTGTGGAAGTTATTGCCGAAAAAGATTAAAAAAACAGTCGAGAAGTTATATAATAAATTGGCAGGATATTTACAGCTGATAAAGAATTATGTTTTAAAATGGATTGCAAAGTGGAAGAAACCTAAAGAGTAAGGAGGGAGTGCGGAAGTGAGTGCCACCAAGAAGAAAAATGTAGCCAAAATGGAAACCAGCTATGTTAAACAGCAGGAAGCAGCAGAGATCAGTGCGGGCCGTAAGAAAAAGCTATTATTTCGCAGATTAGCGGCATTTTTCACACTGGCAGCCGTCGTTTCATTTTTTATGATTTCCACACTCGTTTCGCAGTCTGCTGCTCTGGAAGAAAAAGTGGAAGAGAAAACCCGGCTGGACCAGGAGCTTTCTGACCTTAAGAAAAAGGAAGTCATGCTCGAAGAAGAAATTGTTAAGCTGAATGATGATGAGTATATCGCGAAGCTTGCCCGCAAAGATTACTTCCTATCCGACAATAACGAAATCATTTTTAACCTCCCTGAAGAAGAGACGGAAAAAGAAAAGAAAAAGGAAAAAAAGGCCGATTGACGCTATATTGACACTCTTTTTTTGGTTTCTGTATAATATATAGTAAGTTTGATTTATCGCAGATTAACAGGCAGTACCCCTTCGTTTAAAGTAAGTTAAACCTAATGAAGTGAGTAAAAAGGGAGCTGTCTGTAAAGGTCCGGTAAGTTCAACTCCCCATCAGTGAATATGTATGAAAATATAATTCTGTACAGCTGGACTGAGCTGAGGATGTATTTTGCAGCACCTGATGGAAGTTTCACTTTATATCTTTCAAGGAGGCAATTTTTTTAATGTCAATCGAAGTAGGCAGCAAGTTAAAAGGAAAGGTCACAGGCATTACAAAATTCGGAGCATTTGTGGAGCTGCCGGAAGGCTCAACGGGTCTGGTGCACATAAGTGAAGTCGCTGACAAGTATGTAAAAGATATTAATGAGCACCTCAAAGTGGGTGATATGGTTGAAGTGAAAGTCATTAATGTCGAAAAGGACGGCAAGATTGGATTATCCATCAAAAAGGCAAAAGACCGGCCTGAGCGTTCTGAAAGACCTGAAAGAGGCGACAGAAAAGAATTCAGACCTAATTCAAACTCTGGCCGACCTCGCCAAAACCGATCAAACGACCATCGCCCTAAAGAAAACTTTGAAGCCAAAATGGCTCGTTTCCTAAAGGACAGCGAAGATCGTCTGTCATCGCTAAAACGCCATACTGAATCCAAACGCGGAGGAAGAGGCGCTAAACGAGGATAACTTGCTGCTGATTGATCTATATAGCAGGATGGAAAACAAGTCCGATTGGGCTTGTTTTTTTGTGCTGTTTAATGAAGTAATTTCTGATGGAAACTTATTAATAGTGAAATCTTAATGCAGCGCGAAGTGACCGATAATCCGGAAAAGTAACCGATTTATTGAAAATCTGACCGCTAAACATGACAAAGTGACCGATAACTGGAAAGCAATTAAAAAAGGTTCATCAATTACTAGGTAACTGCTGTTCTGAAAGAAGAAAAATTCATCCAAAACCATCAAAAAAACGCCAGCCTAAGGCTGACGCTCTTTTGAAATGACCCGTACGGGATTCGAACCCGTGTTACCGCCGTGAAAGGGCGGTGTCTTAAC
>NZ_JALJRC010000041.1:0-33941 GCF_024519925.1 Cytobacillus sp. Bac17
CAGAAGTGTAAAATCTTATCAAGCAAAAACTGTCAACTTTATTCTAGCGTTCACAACCGGCTATTATGTCACTTCTAATATGAATCATCGATGTATAAGATTGGTTTATTGATGTATCAGTTACTTGATATAAAGGCATATTGTTATTCTTCTCCTTAAAACGAAAAAAACGCACTTAGCCTAAGGCTTAAGTACGTTCTTCGTCACTTATAATCGGTATTCAGATAATAAAATTATACATTATATCCAATAATTAGAAAAGCGCTAATTGTTCATATGACCTAGTTGGTTTATGAATAGCTATTTCTTGATTTGGATAGTAATTGAAGCTTAATACTGCTTCTTTAAGTAAATATGAATTCTCTATAGTGAGATTCAATACAAATTGTTTCTGTACAATTTCATTAAAAGCAAAGGAATTGAGCAACTCTTTCTTTTTCTTTTCTTCATATTCGTAAGCACTTTTATTCAACTGTATGACTGCCTCGATCTCGAATGTATGGAATAGTTCGGAGAGATCTAATGGCCGGGTTAAGAGCGCACGATAAGTCTGGATATATTGCTCAATTTTAGTTTTTAGGTGCCCCTCAAACTTTAGTTCACCAGCTTCAGCTAGACCACCCCTTTCACCAATTTTGTACCAATGTTAATAGGGCCAGCCAACAGCAAGGGTCTTCCATCCATCCTCTTCATGAACAATGGTTAGAATATCTTTTTCTCCAGAGCGTTCGCCTAATGAATAGGCAACCCTGTTCTTTTCAATGATCATATGATACCCTCCTATACTCGAGAAGTGAGGCTATCCAGAAGAAAATAAAAGTGGATCTCATCTTGATCTCGATTCCGGTAAATTTCCCCACAAAAAAAGACAATTCATCAAGTGTGCGAACAGTCTTCTCAAAGATTTTTCTTTCTTTGTTATAGTAATTAGTTCCTTTGTAAGTGAATTCAACTGAGTTTATCATCTCATCAATTTGAGCATTTAGTTCCTCATCCAAAATTTTATCTGATTTCTCAATGACAAAGCGGATTTGAAAATCATCTAAAATTTGTTTCATGTTTCGCGCATTAGCAATTTTCGAACGATAAAGTTTCACATAATCCTCGATAGACCACCATTTGCTGTCATTCCAGCCAACTGCTCTCTGCAGACGGCCGCCTTCTGTGGAACCTGCTCGTTTACCGATTTCTTTCCAAAGTTCTTTTTCTGTTCCTGCAGCAACCAGGTACCAGTCTCTACTCCTAAGATTTGAATTCAAATCATAACTATTACTATCTCCTTGTTTAATTAATAGGAGAAAGTTCTTTTTGAAATCCTTATACACAATTCGGTTGTATTCCAAAGTGTAACTCATTGTTCTGCCTCCTCATTAATAATTATTAGCCAGGATAATCTTAATGGTAATTATCCTGCAGCCACTCTTAATTTTGTTTGGCGAAGATCTTCCAGAACATAAATAAATTGCTCTCCTAAGCAGTACCCATTTAAAAAACGATAACGCTCTATAGGTTCCTCTGGATGTATAAATGGAGTTTGGATTTCTATCCAGTTGCCTAAAATATCCCCCGTTGCAGCATCATATTTTTGGTAGAACCACCTATGTTCCTGTTCCTTGATACAGTATCGATACCAGGAAACTATACCTGTTTTTTTATAACCTAAAGTGTCTAGGCCGCTCCCTGCTATAAAACTTATATCAACAAGGTAAAGTTGATACATAAAAATTCCTCCTTAAAAAAGTTTTGGTAAAAATAAAATAAAAAAAGCCCAACAAAGGATTCGTTAGGAATTACATAACGATCACTCTGTTGAGCGTTTTAATCTTAGTGAGTATCCTATTTCCGCATGGAATTAGGTAAGTGTGAGGTGATGAATTACTACTAAAATTCTAACATATTATTCCCATATAAGGTAGAAAATTTCATCTAAATGATCAAGCAATCATTTATGATAAAACTCAATATTTATATCAGCAAACACACCATACCGGTCCTTTAGATGCTTATAGTCTTTTGGAGATAATGTATGTATTAATAGGGAGCGTAAATGGGTCTTGCAAAGATCCATTTGTATTTGCCTATTTTGATCTATTATAGTGTATTTAGTTAGACCTATTTTAGAATTGCATAATTCACGTTGTACTGGAGGATTTATTTCCGATGGACCTTTCTGCAGCTTGCTATCCATATTGAGATAAGAAAGATGAAGTGGACATAAAGAAATTTTTGTCCAACCATTATCAAAAAATCGCAAAATTTTTAAAGAATTCACCCGGCAACCAACCTAACTACAACCTAAACTTCTAAACATAGTTATCCCCTTTTATTTTAATGCTCGCTTTCTAAATTAATTTTAACATCAGGTCTTAGGTTCAACAAATAAAGACACAAAGTAGCAATTCTACATTGTGTCTCCATGATAACTATCAAGAAATAAATGATTTCGATGATTGTAAATATATTGTTCTAAATGATTCTTTTCAAGCGGTTTACTATAAAAGTATCCTTGGTGGAAAGTGCAGCCTTTTTCTAATAAAGCATCCGCGGTTGTTTCATCCTCAATTCCTTCAGCTACAATTTCTATGTTAAGCTTTTTCGCAATATCAAGGATGATTTCAAGTATGAATTCATCCTTCTTAGATTTAAATAGGTTTTTACAATTCACGACCAATTTTTATGCCGGAGATAGGTAGTTTGGAAAGTGTCTGTATGGTTGAGTATCCAGTCCCAAAGTCGTCAATGACAATTTTTACCCCAAATTTGATCAGTTCTTCAATGTTCTGGAGCAAAATATTGCTCGCAGCTATTAGATTATGTTCTGTTATTTCTAGAACAAGAAGTGAGGGGTCCAAATTACACTTCTTCGATATTTTCACCAATTGTGAAGAAAAAGATGGTTCCATTAATTGATTGGCACTAATATTGACATGGCCAACTATTCTTTGACTATAATAAGTGTTCCACTTTTTTAGATCCATTGCTGATTGTTCCAAAACCCAATTACCTAATTCATGGATGTAGTTGCTTTGTTCTAATACTGGAATTAGTTCAGCGGGCGATACATTCCCTAATTGGGGATGATTCCATCTGAGTAAGGCTTCCACCCCAAAGAGTCTTCGTTCATCGTGACCAGCTGCTATAATAGGTTGATATTCAAGATGGAATTCTTTGCGTCTTAATGCATTCTTTAAGTTAGATAATATTTGAAATCTTCTTGAGAGGACGTTTTCATTGGTGTCGTATAAGTGGAAATAATCAGAGTCAAGGATATACCCATCGAAATATTCATTTCTTTTATTCTTATTTATGATGACGTTAAAAAATTGTAAGCCTGCCTTAAAAGTGAAGTGCACGTGCCCTTTGGCATTCAAGTGATTGCTGTAACTTAAAATAGTCTCTGTTAGATTTGGTGTTAGATTCAACTCAGTTAATTCATCTAATAAATGCCCAGTGTTTTCGACAATATAAACAGAGTCATGATCAAAGTGTATAAAAAAATGAGTAAAAGCCTGATTAAACATACTGCCTCCCCTTTCTTGAATTAAAAAAGTATATAAAAAAACCGCTTCATGATCTTGAAGCGGTTAATAGACATAGTTATATTATGTTGTCTTTTAAAATGAGAAGATAATGATTCTCCCGCATGGGTGAATCTTCCAGAATATAATAACATTTTATCAATATAAAAGAGATTTCACAAATAGTTTTTAAGGGTTAAATCCCTTTTCTGTCACATAGCCTGGAATACTCCATATACTTTTGTTGCTATCCTGAGCTTTTTGTTGAGCTGGCTTTAGTCATTTTCTATGTATTGAGTATCTGGCTCATAAACATAAGCCATTCTCGCTAGACCTTCACGTAGTAAAACCTCTTGGTATAATATATCTTTATCTACCCATATATTAGCCAGTAGTTAGTTGAGTACAGCCACTAATAACTAATAAAAATAATAAAATTATTATCAAATATGTAATTTTTTTCATATGTATTTTCTCTCCCTATTCTTATTATGAATAGAAAGAGGAGTTACCTCAAAAAGTGGTCTTAATAAAGCAAGTCAGGCATAAGCAAACTTAAAGTAATATGGTTGAAATAATTATTTATGAGCATGGAATCGTAGAAATTATCGGCTGCTTGTTTCCAATATGAAGTTTCATTCTCTTCTAATTTAGCAATTTGATAAAGAATGAGTCCTTTTAATACAGATGCTTGTCCATATTGTATTTGATTCATAGCCTTTTTCAGATAATCTAATTGTGTTTCATTATCATCTTCAGTTTGATTGTTAACAAGTGCTGCTAAATAAAATGTAAAAGCATGCATTGGATCATTAGGATACTTCGCTTCGTATACAAAGGCATGTTTTAAATAATTCATTGCTTTAGTAAAGTCTTTTTGTTTTAAGTAATGTAAGGCCATAGTTTGGAGTATGTTAGTTAACAGTATTGGATTTATATTCTCTGGAATTTTCTTAATCTCTGCTATATCCAAAATAAATGATTCGACTTCAATTAAGTATGTACCAAATATTTTAGGATGTTTATCATGAATATAAATAAAAAATAGGATCGTCTTTAGAAAAGTATCAAAATCTTTCACCTGAAAAAATTCATTTCTTAACTCAAAAATCTTCTCGATCGATTGATTGTAATCCCCCTCAAGTACATCAAGTATTGTTTTGATATATCGGATTTTCTGTTGATGAGGGAAGTTATTATAATTTATTTCACCTATTTTAAATCTCGCATCAATCACTTGCCCTTTAGTGGAATAAACGACAAGTAAGTTGAATAACACTGTGTTTGTCCACTGTTTATTTGTTGAAGTGTTCATTGCGTATTCAAACATTTCTTGAGCAGATGCGTAGTCCCCTAATGTAAAGTAAATGACTCCAGTGAGATTATACGCTTTAGAAATCAGTTCTTTTTCTATTTCATTTGATGGTTTTTCATTTTGAATATCGAATAAAAAGTGCATTGAGTTATGAAAGTTTCTTCCCTCATAACAATTAAGGGCCTTTAGATATTTTATTTGTAAAGGTAAAAACAAATCCTCTTTTTGTATTTTCTCTAAGCTTTCTTGAGCTAACTCACTTAATCCCATACGAATTAAATCTTCTATTCTAGCATAGGCAATTCGGGATTGATCTAAGAAGAATTTTTCACTTTTAGGTAGCAAATCTTGTAAAGAAATATTTAATTTAATACATATTTTCTCTAAGTCTTCTAGTGAAATCTCTCCAATTCCATTTTCAATATTGGACAGTTTTGCTATGGAACATATATTAGAACTTAATTCCTTTAAAGTCAGTTCTTTTTGTTTTCTAATCTTTCTAATATTCTGTCCAACTTTCACCTTATCAATATACATACATCTTCTCCTTTAAACCTCTCTACCATAAGTATATTCTTTTATGTTAAGTAGTAAAGGGGGATGAATTGATTATTCTTTCAAAAATTGGAAAAGTGAATTTCAGTGGTTGGTAAGATAGATAGAATTTTCCATACAAAAAAATGCCTCTTAAAAAAAGAGGGCATTGTTTGTAGAAAATTAAATGAATGTCTTTCAAATTAATAAGAAATATTCTAGGGTGGATACTTCTTTTTCTTTTACCTCCTAGGTTCTAAAAAATTCTAGGCTCCCTGGAAGCAAACATGAAAAACAGGATTATTAAATGTAAAGTAGTCAAAATTACTGCTATCTCAGTTATATATGGATATCCACCTATCTCCTGAGGATAAACAGAATAGGTTTGATCAATTAAAAATAAAAATTCAAATATTAATGATATGAACATGAAATAAAGGGTTAGAATATTCTCCTCCCATTTAAACTTTTTCCAACTTCTCTTGATATCTAATCTCCTGATTAACTCCTTGGCAAAAACATCATGACCGATGCATCAATAAATGATACGTCACCGCCTAGTCTGGCTGCGGCAACTGCCTGGTTAGCTCCCTTTCCGCCGGGAAACTGTTTACACGCTTTACCTATATTCGTTTCTCCCACTTCTGGAAAACGGCTTGTTTTGTTTTTTACCCCTTGAATTTTCATTAGTTTGATTAAAAACAGGATACCAAGAAATTGGTTTTCCAAATAAAGTAAAGCTGGAATGCCGGTATAAAGTCGAATTCATTTTTCCCCTCATTAGGGTCCAACCCACTCATCAAAAATACCCACCGAAACATGTTCAGTGGGCACTTCTTGTGAAACATACCTGTGAAACAAGAGAATTCGAGTGGTGCCTGGTACTACTTTAGTATAAGTGACACGCCACAAAGTGGTTTGCTTCTGCTTCTTTCCACTCCGGAACGGCTTCCTTGCAAATGTCCATTGCATGGCGGCACCTGGTGCGAAAGCGGCATCCACTGGGAGGGTCGATCGGACTGGGTATATTTCCCTCTAGAATAATTCTTTCTCTTGTTCTTTCAATTTTAGGGTCAGGAACTGGAATTGCCGATAGCAGTGCCTCTGTATAGGGATGAAGCGGCTTATGGTACAAAATATCACTTGTGGTCAGCTCTACTATATTGCCTAAATACATGACAGCTATTCGATCGCTTATATGCTTTACCATAGCTAAATCATGAGCAATAAATAAATACGTCAAACCTCTTTCATTCTGTAAATCCTTAAGCAAGTTTACGATTTGAGCCTGGATGGAAACATCCAATGCGGCGATTGGCTCGTCAGCTATAATGAATTCCGGATTAACTGCTAATGCTCGTGCTATGCCAATTCGCTGGCGCTGTCCTCCGCTAAATTCATGCGGATACCTTGTAGCATGGGTTTTATTTAATCCTACCAATTCAAGAATATAGTACACTTTTTCTGCCCTTTTAGAAGGATTTAGCTCCGGCTCATGAATAAGGATACCTTCTGAAACGATCTCCATAACCGTTTTTCTTGGATTGAGCGAAGAATAAGGGTCCTGAAAGATCATTTGCATTTTCTTTTGAAAGCTTTTCCTCTGTTCCTTTGACCTTTTTTCTTGTAAGCTTACACCATCATAAATGACTTGGCCAGATGTCGGATCATACAGCCTAATAATGGTGCGGCCTAAAGTAGATTTGCCACATCCTGATTCTCCGACAACACCCAATGTTTCCCCTTTAAAAATTTGCAGAGAAACACCGTCCACAGCCTTCAAGACCTTCCCTTTATTTAAGTGAAAGTGTTTAGTTAAATTGTTGATTTCTAACAACGTATCCTTACGTTCCATATTTAACCTCTCCCAATTCTGCTTTAGGCATATATTTTTGTGCTCTTTGATCCTGCAACCAGCAAGAAACTGTATGTGTACGGGTAATGGCAGAATTCTCTGGGCTGAATTGTTGGCATACCTTCATTGCATACGGGCACCGTTCCACAAAAGAGCACCCCTCCTTTATTTGGCTGACATCTGGAGGAGAGCCCGCTATAGGAACCAGTCTTTCTGAGCGGCCAGCATGGAGCTTAGGCATAGATGCTAAAAGTCCCCAGGTATATGGGTGCTGGGATTGATAAAAAATATCGTCTGCTGTGCCGATTTCAAGAATTTCGCCTGCATACATAACAGCTACTCGATCAGCCATATTCGCTACCACACCTAAATCATGCGTAATCAGGATAATAGAGGTATCTAATTTCTTTTGTATATTTTTCATCAAATCCAGTATCTGGGCTTGAATGGTTACATCCAGTGCAGTTGTCGGCTCATCAGCAATTAAGATTTTAGGATTGCACGCTAGAGCTATAGCAATAACAACTCTCTGCCGCATGCCTCCAGAGAATTGATGGGGAAATTCCTTCAGCCTCTCTTCTGCATTCGGAATACCAACTAAGTCCAGCAGCTCAATTGCCTTGATGTATGCCTCTTTTTTCGTCATCTTTTGATGATGTCTTAAACCTTCGGCAATTTGCTTTCCAATTGACATAGTCGGGTTTAGAGACGTCATTGGATCCTGAAATACCATGGAAATTTCGGATCCGCGGATTTTCCTCATATCCCGCTGGGGCAATTTAACTAAATCCTTACCACTATACTTAACCTCTCCTCCTTTTATAAAGCTATTTTGTTTGGGAAGAAGCTTCATAATTGTTTTGGCAGTAACTGATTTCCCCGACCCTGACTCGCCCACAATTGCTAAAGTTTCACCCATATTCAGATTAAATGTAACTCCCCGGAGAGCATTAAATTCTCCTGCGTAAGTCCGGAAAGACACGTTAAGATTTTTTACGGATAGGATTGGTTCCATTTCCCTTTCCTCCTTATCTTCGCATTCTTGGATCTAATGCATCCCTCAGACCATCCGCCAACAGGTTAAAGCTGATCATAATTGTACTTATGACAATTGCCGGAAAGATCATTTTATATACAAAGAGCTTCATAGATTTATAGCCATCATCGATTAAAATACCTAAGGAAGCGAGCGGAGGCTGAAGCCCTAACCCAATAAAACTCAAAAATGCTTCAAAAAAGATAGCCGTCGGAATCGTAAACATTAATGTAACTATAATAGGCCCTAATGTATTAGGAAGCAGATGTTCTGTTAACAGTTTCCGGTTGGATGTTCCCAATGTTCTTGAAGCCAGAACAAACTCTTGCCCTTTCAGCTGTAAAATTTGGCCCCGTACCACTCTTGCCATTCCTACCCATCCGGTTATAACCATGGCTAGTGTGATAGAAATAATTCCAGGTTCCAGAATTAGGATAAACAGTATAATTAAGATAAGATTCGGGATACCTACAAGGACCTCAATTATGCGCTGCATAATGTTATCAACTTTTCCTCCATAGAATGAAGAAATACCTCCATAAGCAACACCAATAATAAGATCGAGAAATGCCGCTAATAAAGCAATATAAAGTGAGATTCTTGTACCAATCCAAACTCTTGTCCAAATGTCTCGTCCAAACTGATCGGTTCCAAACCAAAATTGTTCTTTTATCCCTCTTGCTTCATATTGGTCAACACCATTAAAGTCTTTGCCATTAAATCCAAGCCATTCAATTCCTGCAGCCTTAGGGGGCAAATTAGCGTATTGGATATTTTGCTCGTCATAAGAAAATTGGGAAGTCATTGGCCCGATGATCGCCATCGCAACAATTAACAGAATTAAGATTAACCCTATAATGGCACCGCGATTTTTCCGCAAGCGAATCCATGCATCCTGCCAAAAACTAATATGATTACTTGTTAATCCTTCATCCTTATCTTTGTTTGCAGTCGGTATCGGTACAAACAAATCATCCGGAATGTCATTGGAGACCATCTTCAATGCTTTATCCCCCCATCAAGTCTTATCCTAGGATCAAGAACCCCGTATAGTAGATCAACAATAAAGATCACTGTAATAAAAATAACGCTGTAAAAAATTGTGATCCCCATAATAACACTATAGTCATTAATTAATATGGAATTAGTAAATTGTTCTCCGATACCCGGTACAGCAAATATTTTCTCAATGACTAACGTACCAGTTATGATACTAACTGCTAATGGAGCCATCATTGTTAACACCGGGATGAGTGCATTACGGACAACATGCTTAATAATAACTTGACTTCTATTAATGCCCTTTGCTTCTGCTGTTATTACATAATCATGGCCTAGTACCTCGAGCATCTCCGTCCGGATATATCTCGCAACAGTGGCCATCACTAGAACAGATAATGAAATACTTGGCAGAATGGTATTTTGGTATCCTTCCCATAATGCAGGCGGCAGCCATCCAAGCTTAACTCCGATGAAATACTGCAAAAGTGCTGCAAACACAAAGGAAGGGATGGACATTCCTAAAACGGCAAGGAATACTGAACCGTAATCATATATGGTATTATGTCTAAGTGCAGAAATAATTCCCAATAACAATCCTGCAACTGTTCCTAGCACTAAGCCTTGAAATCCTATTAATGCTGAAGGGCCAATCCGTTCCCCGATAATGCTATTTACTGAACGGCCTTCATATTTAAAAGAGTCTCCTAAATCTCCTTGAAGCAAATTGCCAAAATATTTTACATATTGGATGGCAAGCGGCTGATTCAGCCCATATTTTTCATTTAACTGCTCGATTTGCACTTCCGTTAACTCTTCTGCATTACTGTATGGAGTTCCGGGCAGCAGCTGCATTAATAAAAATGTAAGCGATATGATGATAAATAAAGCCAAAAGCATATACGCTAGTCTTGTCCAAAGGTAACGTCCCATTTGATCACTCCTGGTTTTTTACTTAAATGAGGATGCATCAGCAGATACATCCTCATTTTTGATTATTTACCCTCTATAGTTATCCACTTATAACTGTACTCAGGCAATGCCGGATGGGATACAAATCCTTTAACATACGGCTGCTGAATAACTGAAACCGCTCCTTGATACATTGGTCCGATAGCAGCATCTTCAAATAAAACCTTTTCTGCTTCAAGCATTATTTCATATCTTTTTTCTAAATCCAGCTCCGATTTAGCCTTTTGAATCAGCTCATCGTATTGAGGATTCGAATAATCCATACGATTGAAATTCCCGCCTGTTTCAAACATTTCCAAATAAGAAATTGGATCGGTATTCAAAGGAACGTAGGTAGAAATAGAAATATCGTATTCAACAGCTTTTTCCAGCTCAAGACGCCGCTGGAATGGCTGCACTGAGATTTCAATTGTTAATCCCGGCAAATTCTTTTCAATCTGACTTTTAAAATATTCAGCAATTGCTCTGGAATCTGTAGCGTCAGCTGCCAGAATGCTAAGCGTGACTGAATCCTGGCCTATTTCTTCTAATCCCTGCTGAAGTGACTTCTTAGCATCTTCAATTGTTCCAGTAAAATCGCCGTTTACCTCCCGGAACTCTTTTCCGGATGGTGAAGACGGTGCACTTTCCGGCACTAAATAGTATGTTGGTGATGAACCATTGTTTAAAATAACATCTGCAAGACCCTTTTTATCCCAAGCCATATCAATGGCACGTCGTATATTCTCATTTGACAGCGCAGCGTTATTATGGTTAAAACGGAGGAATCCTAAGGTTCCCCGATTTTCAATGCTGTAGTTAGGGTCCTCTTTGTATTGATCTACATAAGCAGAAGAGATTTCAACACGGTCTACTTTGCCCGTGTCATATAAATTGATAGCTGTTGACTCTTCCTTGACTACAAAAACATTAATTTCATCAAGCTTAACTTCTTCATTACCCCAATAATTCTCGTTTTTCTCATATTTCCACCCTTGATCATGCTTCCACTCTGTAATCACAAAAGGACCGTTATAAACAGCTTGATCAGCTTCCAGGCCATAATTCTCCCCTTGACTCTCCACAAATTTTTGGTTTACAGGAAAGAATGGGCTAAACAATAAGAAGGAAGGAAGTAGCGGGCTTGGATCAGATAAGGTTACAACCAGTGTTTTGTCATCCTTTGCTGTAACACCAAGCTCATCCGGTGACTTCTCGCCATTTGAAATACTGTCTGCATTAAGGATTTTTGCATTTACAAATTGATACGCATAAAATCCAGTTTCTTCAAATGTTCTCTTCCATGCAAATTCATAATCATGAGCTGTAACAGGATCGCCATTACTCCATTTATTTTCTCTTAAAATAAAAGTATGGGTTAAACCATCTTCACTTACTTGATGATCCTCTGCTCCTGTAAGGACAGGCTTGCTATTCTGATCAAGTCCGTATAGTCCTTCAAAAGTATTTGATAAAACGTTATTCGAAATTGTATCGTGGGCCTGCATAACATCCAATGTTGCAATGTCATCATCTTCAATCAAATTTAACACCTGAGATGATGGAGTTTCAGCCGATTCTGATCCGGTATTGTTTTGCTCCTCCGAAGAACTTGTACTCTTTGATCCGCTAAAATTGCAGGCAGAAAGTATTAATGTGAAAATAGAAAGCAGCACTAACACTTTTATTTTTTTTATTTTCAACTAAATTGGCCCCCTTTTCTGAATTTAATCTTTAAATGAATTGCACTTTATTCACTAATTCTTCGTTAACGAAACTGTTAACTGTTGAAATAAACTTATCATTCTCATCCTTTAAGACACTGTGACTGCTATTTTCAAAAATGACTAGCTTGCTATTCGGTATCTGTTCATTCATTAAAATAGATGCTTCTATTGGAGTGATCCAGTCATGTCGGCCCCCAATAATCAAGGTAGGAATTTTATAAGATGATAAGCTTTCTGTGACATCAAACTCACGTAAAAAGCCTGCAAATCCTTCATTTAAAGCTTCATAGGAGCGGTTTGATCTTTGCTGGGCATTCTTTCTGGCTTCGACTGCATCTGGAGTATCCTGGTAGCTATAGGTATAAAGCGGGGCCATTACCTCGTAATATTTATACTGCTGTTCATTTGACACAAATGATCCGTCCCAGAGAACTTGAGCCATTTCTTGCTGTTCTGATGTGCCTCTTTCCTTTACAATTTCCTTTGCTCTTTCTATAAATTTATAACTTGGGGCTGTAACCACTAATATTAATCCTAATAGGTGTTCTTGATATCGTCTGGCATATTCCATTGCTGTCATTCCGCCGTACGACTGTCCTAGAAGCACAATTTTTTCCAACCCTAAATGTTTTCTTAAAGCTTCAATATCCTCAACATTATTATCCAGCGTGTAAGTTGACCGGGGACCTTTTTCCGATTTCCCGCTGCCGCGATTATCGATATAGACAAGCTGCATATGTTCGGCTAATGGGCTTAGCCCAGGTTTGAAGCCAGTATGATCCCCTCCAGGACCTCCATGGAGAACAAAGCAAACTGGCTTTTCTTTCATTCTTGGTCCTTCAGGAACAAAACCGGCACCCTCAATATCAAAAAATAGTTTTATACCATTTACACTAGCAAACAATGATAATCCCTCCTATTTTATAGGTAATTAATTGTTGTTTATATTAACATAATTCAGACTATTTTTTATATTAAAATTTTTTATGTCTGCTATAAAAGAATTCTATGCAATAGATTGATCATAAAAAGATCGAGACAAAAATAGAAAGGATCAGTAGAATGATTCCTGAAATCAGAATAGGCATCGTATATAAAGATTCAGCAACATAAGGGATTGTTTTGGTATTTCTTCTCTCAATCTGATCAGCCATTCTATTTATTTTGTCAAACGATCTTATAAAACTCTTAAAGCTATCCAATAATTTGTTAAAGATACCCTTTTGAATAATCAGCATGACACTGCCCGTCAGAAAAATCATAAGGGATATGACAAAAATAGTGTTGATAATCTTTAATAAAGTGATTGTTCCTGAAGCAGAGACATAGACAAAAGAAATTGCGGGAGCCAATATGATTATAAGCAAAATTCTAGTAAACAGATTAATAGAGGAATCCCCCCTTACCAATAAATTATAGGCAATATTATTTTTGCCGGGATACTTCTTCAATGAAGTGAAGCAATAGGGAAATCGTATCCATAATATCATCAATGGAAGCCATCTCATGTGCATGAACATATCTGGTGGGAACTGATATTCCGCCTGAAGGAATCCCGCCTCTTTCCAGGTGTATGGTCGCAGCATCCGTAGAACCAGCAGGGAACACTTCTAATTGATAATTTATGTCATTACTGGAAGCTGCCCTTTTTAATAAATTGACAATTTTAGGTGATGCAATCATGCCGGTCCCATTTGGGATTCGATCCATAAGTTTGATTGCCGGTCCTTTATCAAGCTGAGAGATATATTCGTGTGCAGGAATTTGAGGCGTATCATTTGCTACCGTTATATCAAGGGCAACTGCCATATCTGGATCAACTGTAAACGCAGCTGTTTTTGCGCCTCTGCAGCCCACTTCTTCTTGAACAGTAAACACTGGATATAAATTTAGTGTCTCAATTCCTGTTTCTTTAATGATTTTCATTACTTCCAGCAGAATAAAGACTAATAATCGATTGTCCAAAGCTTTTCCTACTACTCTATTTCCTATTACATTAAATTCGTAATTAATAGAAACCATGTTACCGATCTCTATTCCGAGATTCTCAAGCTCACTCCTGCTTTTCACACCCGCATCAATAAAAAACTCACTTACATCCGGGATTTCGGTCATAGCTTTTGGTCTGCCAGGATTGATACTATTAATAAGGCCCTTTATTGTAGCTTTTTCCGTCTTTATCAAACAGGTTCTAGCAAAAAGGTTTTGAGGTCTAACCCCTCCAATCCGTTCTGCATAAAGGAAACCTCTATCATCAATGTGCCTTATCATTAACCCTATCTCGTCAAGATGTGCAGCAATCATTAATTTTTTCTTTCCTGATCCATGCTTTACACCAATAATATTCCCTAGAGGATCAACCTTTACTTCATCTATGTATCCTTCAAGTTCTTTCAGTACATAGGATGTAACCTCATCCTCATAACCGGATACGCCATGCAGATTGCATAGCTGTTCCAGTTTTGTGACGATTTTTCTTTTCATTTTTTCGCGATCAAAAAAATGCATGATTCAGTCCCCTTTCAATTTTACAATCTGCAGCCTGGGCGATGGTTAAGAAAGTTATTAAAGGCAAAGCCCCTCACTTCCTCTTCCTTATAAAGCTTTAGAAGCTCATTAATAAGATTTTGGTATTTTGATGTGTCCTCTAACCGATTAACAAAGGAACTAATTCCGTCAAAGTCAGATCCTAAGCAAATATCTTTTACGCCTCCTAAACTGCAAAAATGTTCAATATGTTTAATTAGATCTGAAATTTCAGGAGTGCTCCATTGTTTTATGAAGTCCGGACAAAAGACAACACTAACGAAGCCATTTTTTTTAAATAAAGCTTGTGCCTGCTGGTCTGTAATGTTTCTTGGATGATCACATATAGTACGGGAATTGGAATGACTTGCCATAGGATAGTCAGCAATATCCATGACATCCCAAAATCCTTTTTCACTTAAATGAGAAATATCGGTAAATACATGGTGCTGATTATTCAATTTCACAACTTCCTTACCCCACTCAGTCAGACCTGCTCCCCTTGGTTCGCCTACCCCATCCGCACAAAGGTTGGCATTATTCCATGTCAACCCGATTGACATGACACCCAATTCATATAAGGTATTTAATTTATTTATATCGTTGCCGAAAGCATCTGCACCTTCTAATGTAAGAACAGCTCCTACCTCATCTTTTTTTAGTTTATCGATATCCTGCCAAGCAGATACTTTTTTCAGTTTTGGATTTGCAGCAAGAAGCTCTGTATGAAAAATATTTACTTGATCAAGGGCTGCTTGAAACTTTTCATCGCTTTTTACTTCCGGCTCTATAAATACAGCAAAAAATTGAACACCTACACCGCCAGCACTAATTCTCTCCAAATTTGTTTGAAGCTCGTTTGAGTCAGCATATTTCAGTTTTGGGTTTTTATAAATTTTATATAATGCATCACAGTGTGTATCAATGATTTTCATCAGATTTATACATCCTTTTTATTTTTACATGCATTAACAAAGTGCTGAAAAATCAATAATGAGGGTTTATCATGCTTTTCAGTCAAGCATTCAGGATGCCATTGGACTCCCAGCACAAATGAATGTTTTTTACTTTCAAATGCTTCTATGACACTATCATTTGATATGGCACTAACCTCAAATTCTTTTGGCAGTTCTCTTACTGCCTGATGATGAAAACTGTTCACCTTTATCCTATCCGTTTGGACGATTTTATATAATAAGGTATCTTTCTTAACACTCACAAAATGGGATGCATGCCATCTAGGTGCTTTTTGAGAATGCTGTAAAATCTCACCTTCCATCTGAAAATAAATATCTTGATACATATCCCCGCCAGCTGCAATCGCCAGTATTTGACACCCTCTGCAGATACCCAAAACTGGTTTATTGTGATCTAACATTTTAGTTATGATGCTCATTTCAAAGGAATCTCTTTCAGGACAAATGCTCCCTAAGTGCTGATGAGGTTCCTCACCGAACAAAGTTGGATCAATGTCGCCTCCTCCGGTTACAAGAAGTCCATCTATCTTTTCTATCAGCTGATTAATATTTTCCTCAACCAAATAATTCGGAACAACAATAGGAACTGCTCCTGATTCTGTTAATGCATCAATATTATCCATTGAAAGGGTAAGAAGCTGATCGTTCAAATTGGAAGTGACACCAATAGTCGGCTTCATTTATTTACCTCTCTAGTTACATATAATCTTTGAAATGCCTGGTGGAGCTCTAGTGTGATCCGTCCCGGATTTCCGTTTCCTATTAATTTGCCATCCACTGACCTAATTGGAAGTATATCTACTGAGGTGCTCGTTAAAAATGCTTCATCAGCTTCCTTTAAAAATTCGGGTGTGAAATTCTCCTCTAAATACTTCATTTGCGTATACTTTGCTGCCTGGAGTATAGCCTGTCTCGTGATACCTGGAAGAATATTGCTGGTTAATGGGGTTGTATATATAATGCCATTGTTAACGGCAAAGACATTGGTGCTTGAGCCTTCCGTAACCTTTCCATCCCTTACCTGGATTGCTTCAAAGCTGCCTGAATTTGCTGCAATCTGCTTTGCCATTACGTTTGGCAGCAAATTCAGCGACTTCACGTGGCAATTAGCCCAGCGTTCATCCCTTAAAGTGATGGTGCTTATACCCTGTAAATAATATTGAGCCGGAATTTCTTTTGATGGTTTTACCGTCATCGTAAAAGAAGCAGAGACATCAGGAAAAAGGTGGTTTCTTGGCGAGACTCCCCGAGTGATTTGAACATAAACTTCAGCATTCTTTAACCCCGATTGATGAATCCCTTCCATAATAATTCCTTTGATTTCAATAATTGTATATGGAAGCTCTAACAATATGGAGGACGCACTATTTTCTAAGCGGATTAGATGTTCGTCCAGCAAAATGGGTTTCGAATCAATAATCTTTATTACTTCGTATATCCCATCACCAAATTGATGACCGCGCTCCTCAATTGGTATGACTGCTTTATAAATATCAATAAATTCTCCATTAAAGAAACCGATACTCATAATAATTTCCTCCTGATTTTTTTGATTTGTTTTTTGACACTACTACTGATAGTACGCTGATATTTCCTAAATTGTATTATTGCTTTCATACGCCTTGCCCGCTGCCATCGACCATAAAATTAACAGTTTTTTGTAACTATACAGAAAATTTGGTATATTATTTTTATTATTAATATATTTCAATTATCGAAGTAAATCCAATAGAACTCTTTAATAAGGGTCATTACATCTTTTTATAGAGAGGATAGATCATTAGATGAATATAGAGCAATTCGAAGCATTTGTATATGTATCAATGACAGAAAACTTCAGTAAAGCAGGTGAAATCCTTTATATTTCTCAACCCTCTGTTAGCGCCAGAATTAAAACCCTTGAAAATGAAATTGGCTATACTTTATTTAATCGAAATGGCAAAAATGTAAAACTAACAAAAGAAGGAGAAAAACTTCTTCCCTATGCAAAAAACATTTTACAAAACATTCAAGAGGGTATACTCGCTATTCAAAAAACAAATAGTAAAACAGAAGGAGAAATTAGTATTGCTACAGTACTTACAGTAGGCAATTATATTTTTCCCTCCCTCGTAAATGAATTTTTTCAATTATATCCGAGTATAAAACTTGTTGTTCAAACAGGCCATTCCCCAAATGTATTAGATATGGTTCTAAACCATGAGGTACCGCTTGGCATTTGCCGATCTGTAAGCCACCCCCAAATCGAAACTATCCATCTTTTTGATGATGAAATGGTTCTAGCTATTTATCCAGAGCACCCCTTTTATTCCAGAAAAACCGTAACCATTCAAGAGGTAGCTATCCAGCCGTTATTTTTATTTAATCGAGGCTCACTAGATTGGGCACTAATCAACAATGCGTTTAAAAGCATGAGCGAAAAACCCAATGTTATTATGGAAATAGATAATATCGAAATGGTACAGCAAATGGTAAAAAAACAGATGGGCATAGCGCTTTTGCCTCGATTTTCCATTGAAGAAGATATAAAAGCAAATAGACTTGGAATAGTAAAAATAGAGGAACTCCCCCTGCTTAGCCGCCCGCTTCAACTAATTTATTTAAAGGATTCAAAAATTGATGGTGTTTTAAGAATATTTGTCGACTTTTTAATTAGGAAATTTAGTAACCTTCATGTAGTAGAGCATAAAATAGGTTAATCAAATGCTTCAGAATTAATTAATAGGAACCTGCCACTACCATAAAAAAACCGAGCTGAGTTCCAGATCGGTTTTATAGTATAAAAGTGAAACCAAATGAGGCGATTGGTAGAGTCGGATCGTCTATTGGCAAAATGAAGAATCCTATAAAACAGCCGGGGGCATTCCTTCCAGAGACAGGATCCTGCCATCCAATGAAAGTGAACCGATGAATCCGGTATGTTCCGGAATGATTGGTTTGAGCTCTTTTAAACTGACTAATATGCTTATGGCCATGGCAAGATCAAACAGCGGCCCATTTTTCTTAAGTTCTGCCGATGACAAATGAATAATGATTTTTTGACTAGAAAGAGAATATCCTTGTGAGTGAAGCGCAGCAGCTACCCGCAATCGATAATATAAATAATACGATCAAGGATATGTCGTAAATCCACATGGCAAAATTCCTTCCATAAGGTACGTTATGGTGAATCTGAGAATAAAAAGATTTAATTATCTTATTCTCTACAAATCTATCAGTCCTACTTAAAAAGAGTGCTAAGGTAATATATTAAACTTCGTAAAAAATACGTTCCTCCAGCACCAACAAAAATCATTACCCCTCCTGCAATGACAACAGGCAGATATCCTCGTTTAATTAATAACTCCTTCATTTTAATTATCCTCTCTTAATTCAATTAATTCACTTTAGTGGTTGCTGCCTATACTTGATTCCACTAAAAGATATATGTTTATACAATCGTGCTAAATCATCAGAATCATAGTTTAGTTCAGCATTTCCCTGTGCTTTTGCAAAACCATGTAATTTATACCCCACTGAGAAATATAGTTGATCAGCCAAAGAAGCTGCCTTCTTCTGAGAAAATGGATTGCAGTAAATACTTAATAAGGCAACAAGATAAGTCTTTGCAAGACTTACTGCAGCTTCTTCCTTGGAAAGTTGCAGCCATTTAATGCGATCAACTTGATCTTCAAGATTAACATCTATAATAAGCTTTTTTGTTTTTGGATATTTATCTAAGTTCATAGTTCAAACCTCCTGCTTTTTTCCCATTTTCTCATATTGAAAAGTTTAGTACAATTTCCATAGGATTCCGTATTTGTTTCTGATTATTTTCCTTTGCTTTCATTTGCAAACTTTAGTTTCACCTGGTTGTTTTCATCTAAAATTAATTTTGCGCTAAATTTAGTACCTTTTTCTTTACTTGTAAATGATAATACACCAGTTTCTCTTTTAGTCAGGAGTAAGAGTGCTTGTTTTTCCCAGATAGTTTTATTAAAACTCTTCTTCCAGATTTTAAATTCGCACCCTCCTTCTTTCCTATTTGAACAACCGTAAGATTTTTTTCCAGAGACTATTTTTCCTACCCCACAAGCAGGACAGTCACTAATAACTTGAATTTCCTTTTTATATGATGATTACATTTTGCTTGCTTCGTTGATGATTGCTTTAGTGAATTTCTTTACGTTCAGCATAAACTCTTGTGGGGAGTATTGATTATTAGCAATAAGATTTAGGCGTTTTTCCCATTCAGCTGTGTATTCCACTGAAGTTAGAGATTTATTATCAGCCTCCCTAATTGTTTCTATAATAAATTTACCTTTGTCGGTAATTAGCAATGACTTCCCTTTATACGAAATATACTCGGTATCTATTAATTTCTTTATAATATCGGCCCTTGTTCCTCAGTTCCTACACCTTCAGACGCATTTAGTACTTCTTTTAGTTCATCGTTTTCAACTTTCTTGCCAGCTTTTTTCATCGAATCTACCAATGTTCCGTCAGTAAATAAAGGTGGCGGAGATGTTTCTTTTTCGAGTACCTCGGAATCAATACATAATACCGGCTCTTCTTTTGTTATTTGTATAGGTTTTAGAATCGTCTCATCTATGTTCTGTTCTTCCTTTTCTTCTAGGAAAAGAGCCTTCCAACCGGCAGACAATAAATGCGATACCGTGGTTTTAAACATTTCTCCCTCAACTTCTGTCAGTATGGCATATTTATCGTAAAGGGCAGGAGGATAAAATTGTGAAAGAAATCTTTTAACAATCATGTTGTATATCAGCTGTTCATTTTGACTTAGGTTGTTAGGCATTTTATGTGTTGGTAATATGGCATGGTGATCTGTCACGCCTTTTTCATTGCATACTCTTTTATTTCCTGCATGAACTAGGGTAGGGTCTGCTCCCCTAGCTTCATTTTCAAAAGGAGAATTTTCAAATGCTTTTAAACTTTGGTGCATGACCGGAATATCGTCCTTTGTAACGTACGAGCTGGATGTTCGTGGATAAGTAATACATTTATGCTTTTCATAAAGTGATTGAACTATTGCTAGGATTTCCTTGGCACCTAGAGGATATTTTTTATTAGCTTCTTTTGTAAGTAATGAAAGGCTAAACAATGGTGGAGCATATTTCTTTTCACTCTTTTTCCCGAAATCCTTTACAACACCTGGTTTGTTTTTTACATTTGCTGCTATTCTTTCTGCCTGCACTTTATCTTTAATTTTTTCCCCTTCCCAGTAACTCACATACTCCGCATCATTCTGTCTGAATAATGCTTTTACGGGGTAATATTTAATTTTACTAAAATTAAAATGCTCTTCACACCGATCATAGATCATAGCTAGAGTAGGGGTTTGAACCCTTCCGATTGTGAATTTTTCACCATTGCTTTTTAAGGTATAGATCCTGGAAGCGTTCATCCCGATGAGCCAATCAGCTTGGGCCCTGGCATACCCGCTATAAAATAAACTTTTATATTCCTCCCCCGCTTTCATTGATTGATAGGAACGTCGGATAGCATCTTAAGTTAGAGAAGATGTCCATAATCGTTTTATTGGCTTGTTTTTTATTCCCAGGTGGATAAATATATAGTTGGCGATTACTTCACCCTCTCTTCCCGCATCACAGCAGTTAATTAAAATATCAGACCTGTTAATAAGGGAATTGATAATTTTCAATTGTCCTTCTTTTCCCGGAATAGGCAAAAGCTTAAATTGTTCCGGAATAATAGGCAAGGTTTCAATAGCCCATTTCTTTAGTTCGGGATTGTAGAATTCAGGCGGGGCCAGACTCAATAAGTGACCGATAGCATATGTATAAATGTGTCCGTTATCTCCTTCGATATATCCCTTCTTTTCTGTAGTCCGTTTAGATAATGCTGCCGCAATATTTCTGGCCATGTCGGGCTTTTCGCAAATAAATAAAGTAGTGGTCATAAGTAACTCCCTTAATTGTTATTTCTTGGGATGCGGCTTGGATAGCAGTGCTCCTATCTTTTGCATTTCCATACAAATTTGACATTGTTTAAGACAATACCTGGACCTTTCCTCGTCCCCTTTCTTCTCCGACTTCATTTGCTCCATGACAAAACAGCCTCTGCATTCTTTGTCTAATATGTTGCCAGCAAGTAGTATCAGTTCCTTTTGTGAATAGGTTTCTAGGTTTTGAAGTACGAAAGGTTCACTTGTGTGTTGTAAAAGATTCATCCACTTTCCCTCCTTAAAACAAAAAGCACTCCCCATGGTATGGAGAGTGCTTCTCTTCACTTGAAATTATTAGATTTTATTTGACGGAATTAATATAAAACACTTTTGATGTTTAATCTAAAAACTTAGATATCTAATTATCTGGATTGTGCAACAATCCGAGAACTCTTTGGTGGAACTCTTCTTCAGTTATTTTACCTTCCAAACTTTCCTTTATTAACATTTCCTCTGCTGGAGTTAAAAATAATCCTGATATGGCTAAAGATGCCTTCGCACTGCCAATGGCTTTTTCAATCGACATTTTATCAGCCCTTTTAAAAAAATATAACTCCAATTATTACATTTCTTCTTATTTTAAAGGAAATAAGCGGAGAAATAAAGTGTATTGAGCATTTTTTCGTTTCTCATAAGTAAAAGCGGCCCCCCTAATGTACCCGCTTTTACTTCTTATTTTTCTTGGAAACTTTCCTTTAAAAACCTACTTATTTCCACATTTTTACCTCTATACTTTTTGGGAGAAGAAATAAAAAGTTCTTCTTCAGCTCGTGTAACACCCACATAGGCTAAGCGCCTTTCTTCTTCAAGTGCTTCAGCATAAGTATTGGCGTTTACCCGGTCCTTTTGATCTTCAGCATTTTCAATAGCTTTGTGAGGCATGATTCCTTCACAAAACCCAATAATGAACACACAAGGGAATTCTAATCCTTTAGCAGAGTGTAACGTCATTAATTGAACTGCATCTGCATTTGGATTTTTCTTCAGATCCTCCATATCTCTATGCTTTTCAATAATGGTATCAATGAAATGGATGAAATCCTCTACTCGAGTAAATTTTTCAGAAGCTGACTCTAATACATCTAAAGTCTCAATTAAAAATTCTTTATGAAGAGTGATTGTCTTTCGGTCATCCATGTTCAGGAACTCATCGTATTTAACGGGCCCCTTCCGTATGAACTTAATGGCTTCTTTGGGTGCCATATTTTTTAAGTTGCGAATATGCTCCACACGATTTAATATTTCTCCTTGGTGGTAAGGTTTTAACCCGGGAAACCTTAGGAGAAGTAAAAGGTTATTTGCCGTCTTTTGTTCCATAGAGTTCGATGTAATATGTTGACTCACTTTCTCACGACTTAAATACATAGAAGGTGCTATCCCAGAGATTGCGTCTAAGTTATTTGGGTCTAATGATAGTCTTAAATGATCTAACACGGGTTTTACAATATGATTCTGGTAAAATACTTGTTTTACTCCATGTGCAACAAAAGGTACCTCACGCTGCACTAATTCATCCCATATTGCCCGTCCCAGACTGTGAATTCTATAGGGGGTAGCGTCAGGAAAATGCGGATTTACAACGTTAAGCAAATTTCAATCTAAAAAAGTTGATTTCCTCTACGTAAAGGACCGACTTTTTTGTGGATTTATTCAACTAAAGCTACCTGTTAGCACAAGAACAAGATATGAAATTACACACCAACCTATACACAAAGCATAAGATATGTTGATAGTTAAACAGAGGGAGGACAATCATGTATTCAAATCAATATTTTTATCATTATAGTCCACAGTATAATGATTATTATCGTATGCCAAATGACATTCAACTTATAAATGATATTCAGAAAGCAATTAATGCGGAGTATAGTGCTGTTGCTTGTTATGAGAGGTTAGCCAAGATGGCACCTACAAAGGATGAAACGAACAAAATACTTGAGATACAAAAAGATGAAAAACGCCATCTCGAGGAATTCAGCAAAATTTATACAAATTTAACAGGAAAAAGCCATCTTATCAAATTATCGAGGAATGCCCAAACAAGTATAGAGCAGGAATCGAATTTGCTTTTAAAGATGAACAAGAAGCCGTTGATTTTTATTTAGATATAGCAGATAAAGCGAATGATCCATTTATTAAAGATAGATTTCGACGAGCAGCCGCAGACGAACAAAATCACGCTGTATGGTTTTTGTTTTTTTTCAAAAAATCTAAAGGTAACTCACACCAATAGGCAAACTGAAAATTACGGTGCTAAGGGTGCGTTAAGTGCTTACTCATTAACTTTACCTCAAATGTTGACTTATGCCCTTCAAGACGAATACTTAGCTCAAGCAAGATATGATAATATTCTAGGAAACTTTGGATATATTCGTACATTTGCACAAATAAAAGAGGCTGAATTGAGGCATATAAATTCTTTATTACCACTTTTTGAACGTTATCAGGTACCGTTACCTGAAGATAAATCTCAGTCATTTGTTACAACTCCAGAAAGTATTAAGGCAGCATATACTGCTGGAGTTCAAGGGGAAAAAGACAATATTTCTATGCACGAAAGGTTTCTATCACTTAATATTCCTAATGATGCTCGAACCGTTTTTTCTCAACTTCGCAATGCCTCTTTGAATCATCTTGCAGCAGTTTGAAAGAGGGCTTGTTCGGAATTTAAAATTTTCTATAACATCATTTTAGATATTTTAGGGGATATGAACTTCGTCCCCTAGTATTCTTTTTAATCTCCTTATCTGAACAGATTATTCTTTATCAATCGGAGAATGAATATGATCACTATATGTATCAATATATACATTACCATTAGCTGCCAAAACTGCATAAACAACATCATTTTGTGTCAAATTACGTTTTTTTAACTCTGATTGTAACCATGAATTAGTTAGGTTATTTTGTTCTAAGTTCTCTTTAATTATTTCACTATCCATGATAAGTTCAATCCGTAGTCTTTGTTCAGGCAATACTGCTACCATAAAATCCTGCCTTGTTACGTTCCTAAATTGTGGCTTTTTTAGTACAGTCAATATCCCATTCGTCTCTACAATTGCAAAGAGGACCTCTTCGATATTAAATACATCTCTTTCTCTTAATTGTTGATTTAAATAATCTAGTGTATAACGCAATTTATTCATATTTTCTTCTAAAATTTTACCATTCTGTATCACAATCGTTGGATCTCCGGCTAAAAATTTTCTCCCTTTCCTATTTTTCAGCGATATTATAGCGATTAGTAAAATAACTGAAACATATACCGAAAATGCAATTATTGTGTATGATGTACTTTTAAAGAAGTATTGAAGGCTAAGTTCGCTGCAATTGCCCCCATTGAAATGGATGCAATAAAATCAAACATTGTCATTTGAGAAATAGTTTGTTTACCTAATATTCGGGTACCAATTAATAATAGACCAAAAGAGGTTATTGATCTTAAAATAACTTCAAAATGTTCTGACATATCCTCACTCCATTTTTAAATTGCAATTATCTTTAACTTGTGGTCAATATTAAATTAATATTCAGGTTTTGTAGTATTTAACTCTAAGGAACACATGAATACTCTATACAATTTAATTTACATTTTCGATGTTATTGGTAATAAAAAAGGATCATCGTTTAAGGGCTGTTACAAATACCCCTTTAAGCAAAAAAGAAGATGAATATCTACTAAATGTAGTGTTCATCTTCTTTTTCATTTTACAATATGTTGTGTCCGGTAATGGGATTCTTTAGTTTGTCAACAGCCCGGTTTAGAAAATCCTTTTTACATAATTTTGCTTTGCTGAAGAAGTTTAGATTTTCCTGTACGTTCCCATTCTTCTACTGTTTCATATGCTTTTTTAGGAGAATACCCTTTCCCAACAAGAACTCCCATTAGAATAAATTCTTGAAGAATGTGTGTAGCATTTATTCCTCTTTTAACATCCTCTAACCCTTCTTTTACTAGAAATTCTGTGTACTGTACCCATTCATCTGGAGTCCTGCCAAAAACAAATGTATTTCCATTGGCATGATCGGATCCTTCTTCTGCAGTCAATGCATCTGCTTTGGTAACATGAACAGTACCAAATGGATGATTAGGAGGAGCATATATCGAGTAAAGTTTTAGTGGAATATTGCCGGTATTAGTTAGATTATGCCATGTTCCAGCAGGTATCATTACTGCAGAATCATCATAGACATTTCTTTCAAAGTTTAAATTATCTTTCCTCTTGCCCATTTGAACAATTCCCTGGCCATGTTCAATACGTAAGAATTGATCAACGTCAGGATGTATTTCCAAACCGATATCTTCGCCAACATTGAGACTCATTAAAGTAACTTGTAAATGTGGTCCTGTCCATAAAGCAGTACGATACGTATTGTTTTGCTTCGTTGCTTCATTGATATTAACGACAAATGGCTTTGGCCCATAATCCTTCAATTGGCTGTTTCTAAAATAAGAATTTCCGTTGTTATTCGAATAATTATTATTCCAATTATAATAATGTGGATTCCAGTTGTAATACATTGGATTATGCCATCGATGGTGATAGGATGATTTATGGTACATACTCATTCTCCTCTTATGTTTTTATTTCCCTTTTCATCTTATGCAGTTGCCTAATTATAGGTATACAAAATGAATAATAATGGACAAATAACAAGGCTAAAAGAAATAATGAATACTCTATACAATTCTAGTTAAGTCGGGTAAGTTAGGGGCATCACTGCCCCTTCCTCCCCTGAGAACCGTGCTAGTCCCTTTCAAGACACATCGGCTCAAGCATCCCATTGCAGGTCCATTTGCTGTCGTATCTTCTTCACACACTATAGTGGTAAGTAAAACGTACGCCGACGCTCCGATTGGAGGTATACATAACAGTACGTTTCTATCGCCAAAAGATAGCCACAATTTTATGTGCCTACGAGAGACCAACGAGAAGTCAGCTCCCTTTCAGGACTATCATGGGTTTGTCCGTAAGAACGATATATATCGGTTAGTCAAACTCTAACAAATAACCAAAAAGAAAAGCTTGAAGAGATCATTACTTCGCAGCATCCATCCGAATCCAATAAAACGATATTGGGTTGGTTAAAGGAACCACAGGGTCATCCTTCACCCGAAACATTTCTAAAAGTAATAGAACGACTCGAATATATACGAGAAATGGAATTGGAAACGGTACAAATTAGTCATTTGCATCGCAATCGCATGTTACAACTATCTCGCTTAGGTTCAAGATATGAGCCTTATGCATTCCGTGACTTCAAGAAAATAAACGATATTCGATATTAACCGTCTATTTATTACATCTTACTCAGGAGTTAACGGATAAAGCTTTTGAAATTCATGACAGACAAATACTCAATCTGTTATCAAAAGGCCGTAAGGCTCAAGAAGAAATTCAGAAACAAAACGGTAAAAAGCTGAATGAGAAGGTTATACACTTTACAAACATCGGACAAGCTTTAATTAAAGCAAAAAAGGAAAAATTAGATGTTTTTGAGGTTTTAGAATCCATTATTGAATGGAATTCTTTTGTTTCTTCGGTGGAAGAGGCTCAGGAGCTTGCACGTCCTACCGACTATGATTATTTAGACTTACTGCAAAAAAGATTTTATTCACTTAGAAAATATACGCCAACGCTATTAAGGGTATTGGAATTTCATTCTACAAAGGCAAATGTGCCACTTTTACAAGCTGTTGAGATTATCCGCGGCATGAACGAATCCGGAAAGCGAAAAGTGCCTGATGACTCACCTGTGGATTTTATTTCAAAACGTTGGAAAAAGCATTTATACGAAGATGATGGTACAACAATCAATCGTCATTACTATGAAATGGCTGTTTTAACAGAACTTCGGGAGCATGTTCGGGCAGGAGATGTTTCCATTGTTGGCAGCAGACAATATAGAGATTTTGAGGAATATTTGTTTTCAGAAGATACATGGAATCAAACGAAGGAGAATACGAGATTATCAGTTAGTTTATCATTCAAGGATTTTATAACTGAGAGAACTATCAGCATTAATGAAAGATTAAAGTGGTTAGCTGCCAATTCCAACAAGTTAGACGGGGTTTCTCTTGAAAAAGGAAAGCTGTCAATTGCACGCTTAAAAAAAGATGTTCCAGAAGAAGCAAAAAAATTTAGTGCAAGCCTGTATCAGATGCTACCAAGAATAAAATTAACCGATTTACTGATGGATATTGCTTATATAACAGGATTTCATGAGCAATTTACTCATGCTTCCAATAATCGAAAACCGGATAAAGAAGAAACGATTATTATTCTGGCTGCCCTTTTAGGAATGGGAATGAATATAGGTTTAAGCAAGATGGCTGAATCAACACCCGGACTTACATATAAGCATTTAGCCAATGCATCTCAATGGCGCATGTATGAAGATGCAATGAATAAAGCCCAAGCCGTATTAGTAAATTTTCATCACAAATTACAATTATCTTCCTATTGGGGAGACGGTACAACATCCTCGTCAGACGGTATGAGAATGCAGCTAGGTGTTTCATCACTACATGCAGATGCAAATCCACATTATGGAACCGGAAAAGGAGCCACCATCTACCGTTTTACTAGTGATCAATTCTCTTCTTACTACACAAAGATTATTCATACTAATTCAAGGGATGCGATTCATGTTTTGGATGGTTTGTTGCACCATGAGACGGATCTAAACATAGAAGAGCATTATACAGACACTGCTGGTTACACAGACCAAATATTCGGATTGACTCATTTATTAGGATTTAAATTTGCTCCAAGAATAAGGGATTTATCAGACTCGAAATTATTTACAATAGATAAAGCAAGTGAATATCCAAAATTAGAAGCCATTTTACGTGGACAAATAAATACAAAGGTCATTAAAGAAAATTATGAGGATGTTTTGCGATTAGCTCATTCTATAAATGAAGGAACAGTTTCAGCATCCCTTATTATGGGGAAACTAGGTTCTTATTCAAGACAAAACAGCTTGGCTACCGCTTTACGTGAGATGGGCCGAATAGAAAAAACGATCTTTATTTTGAATTATATTTCGGATGAATCATGAAGAAGAAAAATACAAAAAGGATTGAATAAAGGAGAAGCGATGAATGGACTGGCAAGAGCTATTTTCTTCGGAAAACAAGGAGAGCTTAGGGAACGAACCAGCATCAATTGCAAAGAGCCAGTGCTTTAAATATAATTATTAACGCCATTAGTGTCTGGAATACTCTATATCTGACAAAAGCAGTTGAATACCAAAAAGGTTTAGGTAATTTTAATGAAGATTTGTTGCATCATATGTCTCCTTTAGGCTGGGAGCATATCAATTTACTAGGAGAGTACCGTTTTAATTCTGAAAAAATGGTTGCGTTAGATTCTCTAAGACCACTAAAACTGTCTTAACGTTGTTAAAATTGGGGTAATCGTCTTGAAAATGGGCTTAGCGTTGTAAATCCGCATTTTCCTGACGCTACCCCTATATAACATTAACATAGTCGTACAAGCTGGAATAAACGAAAAGTTAAAGGAAATTAGTGAAAATAAGTTAATTGCTAACACTGAAAAAAATAATAAGGGATGAGATTTTAAAGACTTTTGAGAAAGGAGTAGAGATAAATTCGGATGTTTATAAGTTAGGAGAAATATTATATCGTGAGAACCCCCAGAAATGGAATAAAGAGATAAAAGAAAAGCGATTTTTCTTAAATAAGGATAGTATCGAGCAAATCAACATTCAAGTTAATTTAGTGAACTCAGGAAAATTGAAATACCAAGACGGACATTATTAAGAACGATAAAAGAGTAATTCTGGAACTATATTAAGTAGCGAAATTACATAGAAGGAGCTTCATTAATTACACATAAGTCAATTCTTAATGTATGGAATTGACTTTTTATTCTAATACATCTGCTTAGCGTATATTATCGCGTTTTGTCGGCAGGACCCCTATATATACTTCATAATCGATTGAGTTGGCTTTCCTTCAGGTTTTTATCAAGTTCCTCAGCTTACCTGCTCTTTATCTGTTTGTTAAGAACGTTTTAAAAATGCCTTTATACTTTTAACACCGGCCTTGTTTGCAAAGGAATATTATACTTGCAGAATGCAACATATTTATCCGTTTGGAAAGAAAACAAAATTTATTTTGTTAAATGAGACAAATGCCTAGTCTAGGGACATAAGTGAAACATACCATAGAATTGTAAATTGGTTTTAAAAGGTATTTAACCTCATTTTACACGCGATGTTGCTTCTTTTTTTAGAAGTGAAAAAATTTAAAAAGGGTGATAAAAAAATGGAAGCCCAAACGGAAAACTATAAATATTTATTGGGATGGTGTACCGACATTTATGTTCATTGGGAAAGTCTGAAACCGAAGTTCTCAAAACTCTTTGACTTAAGAACTTTAGAGGAATGGGAAGAGACATGGCGTAATTTAATGAGTAAATTACAAAAAAATTTAACAGTAGACTCTGAGGACTTTGAGACAGCTACAAGTCTGTATGAACAGTGGGAGGTGCTATACAAAGAAGCACATCCAAATCTAGAGGGTAATGAATCCGATGAGAGAGAAAATTCGGATCAGGATTTGAAAAGTGAAACATTAATGGCAATAAAGCCTTTTGTTGATTATGGTCTAAAAGAAGTTGCTCTTACTTCCTATGAACATGCGCTAACTGAAATTGCCGCAATGGCCTACCTTCTGGGAAAAGGCTTTGATCAACAAACAGCTTATAAAACCGTTGAATCTTGGGAAGTAAATGAAATGTTCGAAACCGAATATGGAAGATTCAAAATGAATAAATATTAAAATAATTTATTAGACTTTCTTTCTTTTTTTAACACTCTGATGTAAAGATAGAAATTAAACTTTAAACTCTTGTATTTATGATTATTACGAAACGAGGAATCAACTTTTGCAAACTGCACAGAAACTCATGGTTAGTATACCTTTTCCATCAAAATGGGGTATTTCGGCTTCTATAGCCGGTCGACCCATTATTTGGGGAGTACTCATCATTAATTCTATTACAGGTAATAATAAAGTATCTGGTACAATTAATTTTCGTGGTACACCTATTCAAATTAATGGGTATTGGGAAGAAAACACCAAACAAATAAGTTTTGATTCACCATATGCCTCATTTTTTGGTAACTTAACTATATTTGATGATCCCTTGATTAGAATTCGTCATTTCGTTTTAAGTGGACGGTTTATTATGAAACCTCCCTCTTTGCTTGCAGGTGAGTACGGAACTTGGATTGCTACAACTGATACAGCACTCACTGAACCTCCTATATATCAGAACGGCGTTCCTCCTGCCGGAGTCTTTTTAACATCAGATATCCTGTACTAAATCGCTACCCTCCCGTTACACTATGGTAAGATATCTTTATATATATCACATATATTAGGCGCACTAGTCCGTTAATCCACTTGAATAAATTATTTTTGTGTCACCCCGAATAATACTCTTTTTTTAGATTATGGTAATGGTTTCACATCAACCGGTTTTTAAATAGTATTTAGGAATGGATTCATTTTGACAATCGATTGTCCCCTTATCCATAAAGCCGATTATTTCTCGTAAGTTGAGGAAAAATCGGCTTTATTCATGAAGAATTATGCTTAGCGTATGTTTTAAGCGCTTTTTGTTGGTGGGATCCCTTATATATAAAATAGCCTTATAATCAAAACGGTTGCTATATTTCATTGCTAATCCAAATTCTCTTTAAATTTAATGGAACGAATACCTTATTCCCATGTATCTCCCTATGTATGATAGGATTTGAAAAGCATTGATCTAAACTTAACCCTTCTTTTTTATGCCTAGCTCTTATAAAGTCTCGGGTAATCGCATAACACTTGCTCCTTTTATATTTTTTATAAAACAACTCTTGGTAAGAAAGCTTAGTTTTTATTCGCTCTCTGTAATATACCAAGAATGTTGCGACATAAAGCTTAGAATTGTAATTTTTACGAACGTGTGCTTCAGTTATTTTTTTTATGAGACTGGGCTTGTTTGTTTTGTTGTCTTACTTGTTGTTCATTATTTTTGCTTGTAAACTCATTTCCTTATTGATTTTGTGCTCCTTGCGTACTGCCTTGGGAAGCTTGGCTTCCATCTTGGGCTTATTGCGGTTCTTCTTGTTCGATTTGTTGAACGCGTGGTTCAACGCTGTGTAGAACGGATTGAGTTTGTAGCCTCTTGGTAAAGCTGCTTAGCTTGTTGATTGCAAATGTGTCGAAGCTAGCCTGCAAATCCTGGTAGAGCTGTCTTTACGTCATTTTTTACTGTTATAAATAACGCCGCCTTTAATTTTTACTTTATTAGAATGATGTATAAGAATATTTTCTATAACTTCCAATTTTATCCTGCTTTTAAATGACCAAAAACCCACAGTTATGTAATTACATTTGATAAATGGCACCATTTTTTTGATAGAAGCCTCTTTTCCTCTGTACTACATTTTTAATCTTCAATTCCTGACACCTAGGCCGCTACTGTTTGGTGATTAAGGACCTTAATTTTATTGATGTTAAGTTAAAATGTTCGTATAAAAAAGTGGAAGGAGAAGATAATATTGAAAGTAAACAACCAATAGAGAGGACGATAAAAATGAATCTAAAATGGTTAAGGCTATTAACAGCAGTTTTTCTATCTGCCATCATGTTATTGGGGTGTAATAATGTAGAAGAGGATAAGGATCCACCACCACCTGAAGTGGATGTAGATCCTGACACAGAAGAACCCATTGAAGATCCTGAAGATGCAAATGACCCAGATAATATAGATGAAAATGATGTGGACCCAGATACAGAAGAGCCAATTGAAGATCCTAAAGATGTAAATGACCCAGATAATATAGATGAAAATAAAGATGATGAAGCTGATTTAGTCCCTGATGCAGAAGAACCCATTGAAGATCCTAAAGATGTAAACGATCCAGATAATATAGATGAATAAATATTAACAGCAATAAGGCACACCGTTTGTTTTCAAACGGTGTGCCTTATTGCTCCAAATTTAACTGTTATGATAAAGCTCAATTGTTGTTTTTTTAACCAATGGTACAAAAATACATTTAAACATTTCAACTCTACTAGTTTTCCTTTATAAGCATGGAACATATCAACTATTTTTAAAACATTTTATTAATTTCCCAAGATTCAACCGTTAAATAAACGGTCTATGCCAATTAAATAGGTTATTGCAGCACTTCCTTCAGCTCAGGGTATTGCGAAAACTGGCTGGAATATTGAGGATGATAATAAGACATGTAATTATGATATTGTATAATTTTTATAACTCCCCTTTCTTAAATTGAATATATTTAGTTTTATCTTATTTTCCTAATTATCCTAGGACTAGACATTTGCCTACATACCCTAATTTGAAAAAACAAATAAAGAAATAAGTAATAGCAAAAGTTAATCATCTTTTCTTTCTTTAATAGCAACGTAAACGAAACTCCTTTTTTATTTTCCATTTATTTCATCGTTAAAATCCCTGTGACTAAACAAGCTAATAACAAAACTATTTAGAGGTGTCTCATTAGAAAAATATCAAGGGCCTTATTGGTTACCGTTTCCATACTTATTCTTTTATCCATAGGGTTACTATTTTTAGTACAAAATACAAAATACAAGAAACACAGAGAATCACGAAAATGAAACTGTAGCTGTCAAAAACAGATTTAATACCCCTATAACCAGAGTCCAAAATGTTGAAAGCGAAAAAAATGTTCTTCAAATAAACAGCATTGCCATGGATGAAATCATAAAGGGGTACTGCCGACTAAACGCAGATATAATACGCTAAGGAATTTTTTAGAAGGTAAAAGCCTGATTTTTCTACGTTAAGCAGAAAAACCAGGCTTTTTTATATCCTAAGTGGACGCAGGGCATGTATCGAGTTCAAAATCTCAGGTATAAATGAATATTCTCCTAGAAAGTTTATGTGTTCCCATCCCAATGGTGATATGTGAGGAAGCAATTCCTCATGATATTTTCCTATAATTTTAAAATGTTCAATTGCTTGTGATAAATACACGGTATTCCAAATGCTGATGGCATTAATAATTAGATTTAATGAGCTGGCACGCTGTAAATGATCTTGTAATGCTCTTTCTCTAAGTTCTCCCTGTTTTCCGAAGAAAATAGCTCGTGCCAAGGCATTCATGGATTCTCCCTTATTTAATCCACGTTGGATTCGCCGAAGTAATGAGTGACCGACAACTACTTGAGTATTGTTTATATTACCTTTTATCCGATTCATTAAAACATTAGCCTACATAGACGTTACAAAATTGTTTAGGTTTTCGTTGAAGTTACGTGTTTAACGTATTCAGGTTATATTTTATTTAGGGCTTATATGTATACCTTCATTCTCTCGCCAATCTGCGTAGAGTATACGTTTAACATTATCATAGCCATTGGTAGTTAATTGATTATCTAACCACTGTTGATTAAATCCGAGTTCATGTAAATTATCCCTTAATACTTCCCCATCTATAATTAACGCTGTTGGGAGGT
>NZ_JALJRC010000042.1:0-33872 GCF_024519925.1 Cytobacillus sp. Bac17
TGTCGATGCAGGCGATGCTTACTTTCGCTGCCATGAATTTGAAGAAAATGGCCAACTGGACTTGGCAAGGTCCAGAAATGGCCTAAATGATAACCTCGGAGAGGTCTGCAATTCTCTGTAATTACTTGAAGTCCTACAAAAAATGAAAAAAAGAGTTCGGAATGAGACTATTCCGAACTCTTTTTGTCTACAAACTGAACGCTCAGAATAACTCTGAGCGTTTTGGCTTGTAATTTATATTGCTTCAGCAGGTCGCATTCCGCTAAAGCCTTTTCACATTATGCACCGATTATTTTCTTTACCTTTTGCACTCTCTCAGGATCAATCGCATGCTCATAGCATGATTCCACACGAACTCCTGTACCAAAATGAACTTCAGTGACTGGCACCTCATCCAAAAACACACTGATATTTTCAATGGAAAGACCTGCACCCGCCATGATCTTTAAATGACTATTTGCTGTACGTTCATGCAGGCTCTTTAGTCTTTCTGCTGCATCAGCTGCACTTCTCCGGCCTCCGGAAGTAAGGATTCTCGAAATTTGCGGATACTGTTTTAGACTTTCCAATGCTGCAAATTGATCATCGGCCTCATCAAAGGCACGGTGGAAGGTTATATCCAACCCACCTGCTGCATCGATTAGACGTTTCAAATGATCGTTATGTACTTGATGATCAGGTGTAAGAACGCCAAGCACTACACCCGCCGCTCCTAATTTATTGCATACTTTAATATCCTGAATCATAATGTCAAGGTCTTCTTCCGAATAGAAAAACCCGCGGCTGTGCGGACGGATCATCACATTTACTGGAATCTTTAATTCCTTGCACACTCTTTCAATGACTCCATAGCCTGGTGTCAGACCGCCCTCTGCGAGCCCGGTTACCAGTTCAATTCTGCCTGCTCCTGCTTCCTGGGCAATTAGCGCATCACTTATGGTATCTGCGATCACTTCTATTAACATGTATGTATCTCCTTTAATCGTGCGTTCTAATTTTAATTTAAAGGCAATTTCTCGGACTGGAATATTTCCTTTATAGATCCCACTTCCATTCCAGCATCATTTCGAATAACGGAAGGCCTTAGGTTTCTCAGGTTTTTTATGGTTTCGTGATTGCTATAGTGTATTTGTTCAAGAATAGATGCTACAATGTTTGGCCAGACATCCTCAGATCCATTTAACACTTTGAGGGCAAATCCAGCCCGTTCTTTTTTTAGTCCGAAGCAATACACACCCTGGGCCCCGCCTTTAGCTACAATATTCTTGTCTTACAATAAAATCGAACAGATAAAATGCTGTGATGCAACCATATTGAACTGGTTATTCATAATGGCCGTCATCTTATTAACTGCCAGCTGGAGCTGGGGGTCTTGAATCAGATCGGGACAAGCCAGCTTCAGGTATACTTCTGACATCCTCTTTAAAGGAATGGCAAAAACGGGGGTCCCGCAGCCATCAATACCAATATGAATAGCAGAGACCGGGATGCCCGATAAATGAGAAAGAATATCCATGATGTGCTTTTGTAAAGGATGGTCTTCTTTCCAGTATCCCTCCACTGGAAATCCCCATTCACGGCATACTGCAATAAATCCCATATGTTTGCCTGCGCAATTGTGATAAAGCCTCCTTTTCTGAATCCCTTGTCTGATCATCTCTTCTCTTGGCTGTATATTTAAAGGATAAGAAGGCGGGCAATAAAGTTCTTCTTCCTTTACAGGGAGTTTTGCTAACATGGATTCCAGCGCCTTAATATGGTAGGGTTCTCCTCGATGGGAAGCTGTAAACAGTGCAGCTTCCTGCTCTGTTAATCCGTACTTATCAATTATGTCAGTCAGAAACACCGGCAGTGCCTGGATTGGCTTAGATGCAGAGCGAAAGTATGTGTAATGCTCTTCATCACCAACCTGATAAAAGGATTCTAATTGATCATTCATACCGCAAATGATCCCCGTATGAATATTCTCAACCAGTCCTCCCCTGACTTCCTCTACTAATGCAGTGTATTTCAATTCAGTTCTCTCCTTAAAATTAGCTTATCTACTCAAGCTCCAGCATGAGATTTTGGGCCTGTATGGCCGCCCCAAGAACAACTCCGTTCTCACTTAATTCCGAATATACGATTCTCACCGATTGCTTCAATGGCTCCCAAATATATAACTCGCATTTTTGCTCAATGGCTTGCTTCATTTCAGGCAGCTTCTCAATCGTATTGCCGCTCAAGATAATGACTTCAGGATTATACAGACAGAGGAGGTTGCTGATGGCCAATGCAATATAAGTGGAGGCTCTATCCATAATATTTAGTGCCCAGGGCTCCCGGTCCCGGTAGGATTGGAACACATCTTTTATAGAAGAAACATCCTTTACTTTCCTGCTGTCAGCAAGGATCGCCCCTTCAGAAATATAGGTTGCAAGACAGCCTATTTTGCCGCAATTGCAGACATTGCCAGTAGGATCAATCACGGTATGCCCGATTTCCCCTGCATTATTGGTTTCCCCTCTGTAAATGTCTCCATTAAGCATGATAGAAGAGCCTATTCCTGACCCAATGCCTATTAATATGGAATTCTGCGAATTCTTCGCTTTGCCTGTAAAGCTCTCTGCCACAATCTTCATTTTTAATTCATTATCTACTATGACATTAAAAGAGGTAAGCTTTTGCAGATCTTCAGCCAGGCTTGCATCTTTCCACTTTAACTGATCCGATATCTTTACAATTCCGTTTTTATAATCAATATATCCAGGTAAACCGACTGCCAGGCCCATTATTTTAGCAGCAGGAATCTCGTTTTCATCCATGATCTTTCGAATGACCGCATCTATTTTATGAAGTGTTTCCATATAACTCTCTGATTCATTTCTTTTACTCTTATGTAATGAAACCATTTCTCCAATATAATTGACAATTCCAACCTTCAGCAGGGATTTATCAATTTCAATGCCAACTGTATAAAGCACATCTCCGCGAACTTCCAGCAAGGTTGCTTTTCTCCCTACTCCCGATGCAACTGCCTCCGTTTCCCTTAGATAGCCCTGCAGCTGAAGCTCAGTGACAATTCGTGTTATGGAAGTCGGGCTCATCCCCGTCATTTTTGCAATATCTATCCTTGATATAGGAGACTTGGTCTTTAAAATATCAAGAACAAGATTTTTATTTTGTCTTTTCATTAAAAGCTGATCGTGTTTCTCCATTATCCTACCTTCTTTATGCCTGCAGATTTAGACTTCCAACTCTGAAGGTGCATTTAAAGAATCGTGTTGACTCTCGCCTTCATTGGAAAAACCAACAACATCCTTTAAAACTAAATCACTTTTCTGTGCAAGTTCGTTAAAGCTTCCAAAAGAGAAATCTTACGTTTCCATTTTGGAAGCTTTCATTGGAAATCCCTATCTCATTATACACTTTGTTCAAAGCATGAATCCATTTACCTAAAGCTTTTAATGAACCCTACCGCTTCCGAGATATCACGGATTGGATTTTGGTCCACTTCTCTTTCAATCGTTAAGTACCCTTGATAATTAATTTCGTTCAAAGCATTGAAGTAAGCCTCGAAGTCAACATTTCCCTTTCCGAGCGGAAGCTCCCTAAAATATTCACCTGAGGCAACCATTTCGGCAATTTCCGCATGGTCTGTACCGCCGCCATATCCAAGGAACCCGTAGACATCACGGGGATCAGCAGGCTTAAGCCTCTTTCCATCCTTCACATGTGTATGGACAATATAATCCTTTAGGAGCCTAACACCAGCTGCCGGGTCATCTCCGGTTACCATAACCATATTCGCTGGATCGAAATTAACTGATACTCCATTTGTGCTCAGGGTATCCAGGAAGTCTTTAAGCCTGGCAGAAGGTTCAGGACCTGTCTCAATGGCAAAGTAGGCATTCATGCTTCTTGCGTAAACAGCCAGTTCTTCACATGCTGTCTGCATGGCTTCATATATGGGGCTGTCCTGCTCTTCAGGAATAATGCCAATATGCGTCGTAACAATACTTGTTCCCAATTCTGCAGCGAGATCCAAAATGCGTTTGGATTTTTCGATCTTAATAGGATTTTGCTCTGCATCCTGAAACCCATGCCCTCCAAGGTCGCCGCAAAGTGCCGATATTTCCAGGCCAATGGAATCCAAATAGCTTTTAAGTTTTTTTCGGGAAGCTTGATCTATATTTTCAGGAGCCATTTCTCCTTCAACGGCGTATATTTGTACACCATCAGCCCCCATATCCCTGCAGACATTAAGTCCTTCGTACAAGGGCAGCCGAAGACTATCCACCATGACACCAATTTTATTTGAAAGTTTCACAGTCTTCATTTTAAGCAAACGTCACCTCACTTTTCTTATCAGCCGCTTCATAAATGCCAGCGAGGATCTTCATCATTTCCACCCCATCTTCAACGGGCGCCAAAGGATTTGTTCCTGTTATGCAGCTTGAAACAAAGGAATCGATCTGATTCTGAAAGGCATTGGCAAAATCAAATGTTAAATGATCCATTTGCGGGTGAATATTTAAAATGGTGTTATTTTCTTCCCTAACAATGGCCAATTCAGGCTCCAGTTCTGCGCCGCCTTTTGTGCCATATAATTTGACTCCAATTTCATCTTGCTTCGCATGAAGTGTATAGGATACATCCACAAATAAAGAGGCACCGTTCTCAAACGTTATAAGGGCATTTGCTAAATCTTCTACTGTATTACGGTCTTTTTGATAATCTGCCGCTTTATAAAAGCGCAAATTCTCGACATTCCCTCTGTTCCCCAGCTTGCTGTACACATTTCCGGAAATCGCCTTCACTTTAGGGCGGCCCATGAGGTACCAGCACACATCGATGACATGAACACCTAAGTCAATTAAAGGGCCTCCCCCTGAGCGATCCTTGTCAGCAAACCAGCCCCCGGGATTTCCGAGACGGCGCAGGCATGATGCTTTAGCATAGTAAATGTCGCCTAAAGTTCCGTTATCAACAAAAGCTTTCAGCACTTTTGTATTTGTAGCAAACCTTCGGACGAATCCTACCTGCAGGGTTTTCCCGCTATTCCTTACAGCTGCTTCCACTTTTAACGCTTCTTCCACATTCATGGCCAAAGGCTTTTCTACCAGTACATGTTTTCCAGCGTGTAGTGCCCCAACAGATATTTCCGCATGGCTATTATTCCAGGTGCAAATGCTTACTGCATCGATATTCGGGTCACTATACACTTCTTCTATATCCCTATATACATGGGTGATTCCATACTCCAGCGCTTTCGCTTCCGCTCTTTCCGCAGAATAATCAAAAACTCCGTACAGGACAGCATCAGAATTGCTGGCAAAGGACTTGAAGTGCATATCAGATATGGATCCCGCTCCTATAATACAGACTCTTAAAGGCTCCACTTTCTTCACCCTTTCAAAACCTGCTTAGTATCATTCACTGCCTGCACTTCGTTCCATAATCTTCTTACATTATCCATGCCAATTTTCGAACCGGTCCTGCAATCTTCCATGCCTTCAAATTCCACTGTTAGATAGCCGTCATAGCCGGAGCCCTTTATCAATCTGATAATCTCGCGTATATTTAGATCTCCGTGGCCCACGATGGCTCCGCGCAAATAGTTTTCATTTACCGTTCTGAACCATACTCCATCACCCGGATTCTCATAATATGGGCGAATATAGAAATCTTTTAAATGGACAGTTGCCGCGTATTTCAGATTCTTTTTCACCCCAACGAGCGGATCCTCATCAATGCAAAGGAAGTTGCCGACATCGAGAGTTGTTTTGAAGTTAGGACGGTCCACCTCATGAATGACCCGCTGTACCCGGTCGCTCGATTGGACATTGAATCCGTGGTTTTCAATGGTTGTCGTAATGCCGTATTGTGCTGCGTAATCTGCGATTTGACGGCTTCCTTCTACTAGCTTATCAAAATGCTCTTCGAAGTAGTGAATCGTCATTTCTTCCGGCTTCAGCTGAAATGCTGTTACATCATGGCGCATAATCTTAATGCCCATGAGATTAACGATATCGACATGCTCCTTCAGCCTCTTCACTTCTTGTTCGAATGCTTCCTGTGTCGGCTGAACAAAATTGGCCGGCAGGGAATAGGCAGAAAGTTCAATACCTGCTGCTTCTGCTCTCTTCTTAATTTGATGTGCCAGCTCCGCATTATCCACAACCGAAAAACCATAAGGGACTATTTCCATATGTTCCCCGCCATTTTCGGCAATCCAGTCGATCACATCCAGAACCGTCATATTGCCATCTCTTAATTCTCTTACTAAACTGTACGTGCTAAGTCCAACCTTCATGAAAATCCTCTCCTATTTCCAGTATTTTTATAGTGAATTTGCCAGGAATGCAGATATTCCGCCAAGTGGCCGATATTTTAAACATGTGATCGAAAAAATTAAATTCTGAACTATATCTCCGAAAAGTGACCGATAAATTCCTGCAGTGCGTAAAATCCTTAAGATAAATCTCCTTGAATCAGCACGTTTGGCTAATCCATTAAATGACATGCAACAAAATGATCATCAGCCAGTCCTTTTTTCACCTCTGGCTCCACTGTTCTGCAAATATCCATACAGGCAGGACACCTCGTGTGAAAGCGGCAACCGGAAGGAGGGTTAACCGGACTCGGCAAGTCTCCCTGCAGGACAATCCGCTCCCTTCTCAGCCGCGGATCCGGGACTGGCACAGAAGATAACAGTGCTTTTGTATAAGGATGCAGCGGATTTGAGAAGATGACATCCTTCGGACCTGATTCAACAATGGTGCCAAGATACATGACCCCGATGCTGTCGCTGATATGTTCGACTACACTTAGATCATGAGAAATAAATAGATAGGTAAGATTAAATTCAGTCTGCAAATCCTTTAATAAGTTCAGGATTTGAGATTGAATGGAAACATCAAGAGCGGACACGGGTTCATCAGCTATAATGAGCTTAGGCTTCATAATCAGCGCCCTGGCTATGCCGATCCGCTGGCGCTGGCCGCCGCTGAATTCATGAGCATACCGGTCTGCATGATGTTCTGTAAGTCCAACGACTTCGAGCATTTCTGACACCAGGTGATTCCGTTCGGCTTTTGATAGTTTCGTATGGATCACAAGAGGTTCGGCAATAATCTCTCTTACTTTCATTCTTGGATTGAGAGATGCATAAGGGTCCTGAAAGATCATCTGCACCTTTCTTCTTACCAATTTCAGCTGTGATTCTTTCTTTTGTGAAATTTCTTCGCCATCAATCCAGATTTCACCGTGGCTGGGAGTCAGCAGCCTTGAGATCAGCCGGCCTGTTGTAGACTTGCCGCACCCGCTTTCTCCAACCAGACTGTATGTAGTCCCCTGCTCGATCCCGAACGACACATCATGAACTGCCTTTAATGATCTCTTTTTGGCAAACATGCCGCCAGGAAGCGTGAATGACTTCCTCAGCCCGTTTATTTTCAGCAGTGTCTCAGGCATATACATTCTTCCTCCCTTCTTCAATCATCCAGCAGCTGCACATTCTCCCATTTCCCAAATCAGTGGGATTCGGCTCTTCCTCTAAACAAATGGCCATGGCCTCAGTGCATCTTGGCGCAAATTTGCAGCCCTTTGGCATATTGCTGGGATCAGGCACATTCCCTTTAATGGATGTCAGTTTATCCTTCCGCTGCCCGATTTTTGGAACAGATCCTATCAGTCCTTTCGTATAAGGATGCTTGGGGCTTTCAAATAAATCGAATACATTCGCTTCCTCTACTACGCGGCCTGCATACATGACCGCTACCCGGTCACACATTTCCGCCACTACACCCAGATCATGGGTAATTAATAGAACGGACATGCCTTCCTCTCGCTGCAGCTGTTTCATCAACTCCAATATCTGCGCCTGAATGGTTACATCCAGTGCAGTCGTCGGCTCATCTGCTATTAGAAGCTGAGGATTGCAGGACATGGCCATGGCAATCATAATCCTTTGCCGCATCCCCCCGGACAGCTGATGGGGAAATTCATAAACGATTTCTTCTGCCCGGGGAATCCCAACTTTCTTTAAAATAAAAATCACATGCTCCTTCGCCTGTTTTTCGTTTAAAGCAAGATGCAGCCGGATAGGCTCCAGCAGCTGTTCCCCTATTTTCATTACGGGATTTAATGAAGTCATCGGCTCCTGAAAGATCATGGCCATTTGTTTTCCGCGGATCTTTCTCATTTCCCGCTCTGATTTATGAGTAAAATCCTCGCCTTTAAAGGAAATGCTCCCGCCCGATATTTCTCCGCTAGTGCCTTTAAATAATTTCATGATTGACAGGGAGGTTAAACTTTTGCCGCAGCCGGATTCCCCTACGAGCCCGAGTACCTCTCCTTTATTGATATGAAAACTGACACCCCGCAAAATTTTCAGCTTTTCCTTATCCTTTGTAAATTGCGTCTCCAGCTCGTTTACCTGCAATAGCTTCTCCATTATTCAATCTCCCTTACTCATTCTTCGTTTTAGGGTCCAGGACATCCCGGAGCCCATCTCCGACAAGATTGAAAGCAAGCACTGTCAAAAAGATCGCTAATCCCGGCATCATGACAACATGGGAAGCTGTTCCTAAATAATCACGGCCAAGGCTGAGCATAGCACCCCAATCCGGTGTTTCAGGACTGGCACCGAGACCCAGGAAACTTAAACTGGAGGCCGCTAAGATTGCCGTGCCAATTCTCATCGTAATAAATACGATTAAGCTTCCAAGAGTTTCAGGGAAAATGTGCTTGAACATAATTCTTCGGTGCGAGGCTCCCATTGATTTCGCTGCTTCCACAAAGACGGTCTCTTTCCCCTCCAATGTCGAGCCCCTTACCAGTCTTGCAAAAGATGGAATACTGAAAACGGATACTGCAATTACCACATTCGTTAATCCCGGCCCTAAAATGGCCACAATGGCGATTGCCAGCAGCAGATCCGGAAACGCAAACATGACATCACTGCCCCGCATAATAAGACGATCCAGCCAGCCGCCAAAATAACCGCTCATTAGTCCAAGGAGGATTCCTCCAGCCGCTCCCAAAAAAACAGCCAGAAAACTGACACCAAGCGAAATTCTCGCACCGACGAGCAGCCGGCTGAAAATATCGCGTCCGTATTCATCCGTGCCTGCCCAATGTTCATTGCTCGGACCCTGCAGCGTCGTATTATAATCGGGCTCATAAGGATCATAGGGTGCAATATAGGGCCCAATGATGGCAATGATGATTAGCAGCAGGATAAAAATGCTTGCCCCAAATGCCATTTTTTGCTTTTTCCAATTCTTAAAGAATTCTTTAACAGGTGAGTATTTTTTCTTTGGAATCACTGGGGTATAGGCATTTACTTCTTTTATGATTTCCATGATTCCCCTCCTCTAGGAAACGTAGCGTATTTTCGGATTCAGCATACTGTACATGATGTCTACTATTAAATTAACGAGAATAAATTCAATGGAAAAAAGCAATAGCTCGGCCTGGATGACTGGATAGTCCCTGAAGGCAATGGAATCAATCAGCAATCGTCCCATTCCCGGAAAACTAAAGACGGTTTCTACTACAACTGACCCTCCAAGCAGGAAGCCAAACTGCAGCCCTGCAATAGTGACTACAGGAATTAAAGAGTTTCTCAATGCATGCTTTGGAATGACTACTGATTCCTTTAACCCTTTCGCTCTTCCCGTCCGGATAAAATCGGCTCTTAATGTTTCAAGCAATGATGACCGGGTAAATCTGGCAAGCATGGACATGATGCCTGCGCCTAAAGTGAGGGAAGGCAATATATAGCTTTTCCAGCTCTCGGCCCCCCCTGTTGGAAACCAGCCAAGCTGGACAGAAAAAATCTGAATAAGAATCAACCCAAGCCAGAATCCCGGCATGGAAATTCCAGAAACGGCTGTGACCATCCCAAGATAATCCGGCCATTTATTTTTGAATACCGCAGACAGTGTGCCTATTAACAAACCAAGCACCAATGCCCAGCCCATACTCATGAACGTTAAATAGATGGAGGGCATGAAGCGGTCTGCAAACATCTCTGAAACCGGAAGACCTGTCTTTAAGGAAGTCCCCAAATCTCCTTGAAACAAATTGCTCATGTATGTAATGTATTGATCCCAAATAGGCTTATCGAGCCCCAATTCCGCCCTGATGATATTGACCTCTTCAAGAGTTGCATCCTTTCCGGCAACTAATCTGGCAGGATCTCCAGGAATTAAATGAGTGAAGAAAAAGATTAATATTGAAACAATAAATAGGATTGGGATCATTTCCAGGATTCTCTTCAGGATATATTGAAGCAAAATGAAAACCCCTTTCTTAGAAAGGAAGAGGCATTAGGTGGTACACAACCTTTGCCTCTTCTGATTACCTTGCTTTTACTTAAGATTCGCGTCTGTCACATTAATTCCGCCTGTTGGAGAAATGAAGACGCCCTCGACATTGGACCTTGAACCAGCTAGAATCTCATCTACCCCAAGGAAGATCCAAGGTGCATCTTTGTAGATAGCTGATTGAATATTGCTGTAGATTTCTGCCTGCTTGTCAGGATCTGCTGTTTGATTTACCTCTGTAATCCACTTATCTACATCATCATTTTTGTAGTATGCAGTATTCGCTCCATCCGGCGGGAATGAGCTGCTGCTGAACAATGGCTTCGTTGCATTGGTGGTATCGGATGGATACGCAGACCAGCTGACATACCACATTTGCACCTTTGCCTCTTCCGGTGTCTGAGCTCCATAAATCTCATCTGACAGCGTGCCTTCTTCCATTGATTTAATTTCAACCGTAATGCCAATTTCTTTTAACTGCTGCTGGATAAACTGCATTCCCTTCAATGTATCTGAATTGGTGTTACCCCAAATTTCAGCATTGAAGCCATCTTCAAATCCAGCCTCTTTCATTAATTCTTTTGCTTTCTCAATGTTGTGATCATAGGTTTCCTGTTTGGAGTAAAACTGGGTTTTGCTAGGTATAATCGAGTCCAGCGGCAAGCCGTAGCCGGAATTTACGACACTTATGAATGCCTCTTTATTCACTGCATAGTTAATGGCCTGGCGAATGCGGACGTCATCATAAGGCTCTTTCATCGTATTGATGGATACATATCGGGCAATCGTGGAAGGAATCTTATGAATTTCAACGTCTGAATTGCTCTCCAATTCCTTCAAGTTTTGAACTGGCGCCGGATAGATCACATGTGCTTCGCCTGTTTTAAGCATAGCTACACGGGAGCCGTTTTCTGGAACAGGTTTGTAAGTAATCTTTTTCACACGATCAGCCTTATCCCAATAATCATCGAATCTTTCAACTGTTAGATGATCCCCCTGAACCCATTCCACAAACTTGAATGGACCGGTGCCAACTGGTGTTTTGCCGATATCACCGGAAGAATCATTGATCAGCTTCGGGCTTAAGATTTTAGCGGAAACAAATCTTGTCAGCATACCTGCATATGGTTCCTTTAATGTGACTTTAATTTGATAATCATCAATCACATCGATGCTGGTAATAAGATTGAAACCGCGGCTATTTAACCTGAGACTCTCATCCTTCATAATCCTTTCAAAGCTGGTTTTAACCGCCTCTGCATTGAACGGCTCTCCATCATGGAAGGTAACACCCTGCCGGAGTTTGAATGAATATTCCAGTGCATTGTCACTGACACTGTATTCCTCAGCCAGCTGCGGAATAATTTGCCCTTCTTCATCCGATCCCAGCAATCCCTCTAACATGGCCGTCTGGACAGAATTTGAATTCGTATCGCCCGTATTATGCGGGTCCATGGATATAAAGTTTTCATTTACCGCAATCACTAATTCTTCTTCATTCGAGCTTGAAGAGCTTCCAGAGCTTTCTTTCTCATCCGTTCCGCTTTCTTTGCTGGAGCAGCCAGCCATTAGTACCAAAGAAACAAAAACAACAAATAGCATTTTCCACACGTTTACCCTTCTCAAATTGCTTTCCCCCTCGAACAATTTTGTCTTTTTTGCTTTTCTTGGAAGTTCAATTTAGATAATTAATTTCACCAAGTTAATAAATATGCAAAAAAATTATGTATTTTAGCGTATTTTAGTTTGTTTTACATATTATTTTCTCCACTGATGAAAATAATTAAATTTATTATAGATTGATATTCTCGTGATTTCAATATTAAATTCTGAAAATTTTATATTTTTTTATTTTTTACGGTGTACTTCTTATCTCTTCCCTTTTATTTTTAATTTCGTACAAGGCAGAGAAATATCGAACTTATAAGCCGGAAATTTAAAATTCAATAGACAAAGTCCCAGATTCATTTTTTTGAATACAGTTATATAAATTCTTTACTGGAGGTTTGATAATGGAACAAAGCTATAACCGTCCCCCGCAGCATCTCGCATGGCACGAAACATTGGAAATCCATGAATTAGTCGCTTTTCAATCTATTGGACTTATGAAACTAAAAAAAGCATACCGGGAAATAACTGACCCGGAATTAAAGGAAATATACAGACAGTCCATTCATGCGCTAAGTAAAAATATCAGCGAGCTTCTTCAGTTTTATCCCATGGCTCCAGGATCGGATCGGTTTGATGAGGAAAGAGTGGATAAACTGCCATTTTACTCTGGGGATTTATTAGGCCTGGCCAAAACTTCTGTCAGGAATTATGCAATTGCCATTACCGAAACAGCGACGGTTTCAGTAAGATTTGTATTAACTAAACATCTTATGGGAGCAATTGATTTACACGCAAAAATTTACCAGTATATGTATAAAAGAGGCTTTTATCCTTCTTACAATTTAAACAAATTACTTAAAAACGATGTAAACCTTGCAAATAAAGCTCTTTCTGAGCCTATTTAACGCATTAAATCAGCTTCCGCTTTGACTTATGGATATCTGATTCTTTTTGACAATGTCGGGGTCACCTGATGAATGAGCATATCGGAACAATGTCCCAGATTCCAGGCTTAACTTCAGATTTTTGGCCCCCGTTAAATGAACTTGCCAATAAGACCAATTCATTTCAATCTTGTTGCCTGGCTAATCGTCCCTTTTCCTCAAATCCATTGAAAACATCAAATTTGATAACCTTCGAAATTCTTCTTATAAAATTAATAGACCAGGCATATCAGCACCTGGTCAAATTCTTGCTTATTAAGCTGTTTTCAGCTTTCTTTTAATCCTGGCAGCAAAGACTTCAAGGATAATCGCTACGGCCAGGATAAAATAAGTAATTGCCCCTATTTCCCTCATATCCAGGTAAAAGCTGCTTGCCATGAACATGTCAAATCCGATTCCGCCGGCCCCTGCTGCTGCTCCCATGGCAACGGCTACTGCAAAGTTAATCTCAAAGCGGAGAAATGTCCAGGAAATCATATAAGTGATGGAAGATGGGATAACCGCTTGAAAGACAATTTGCCACCAATTGGCTCCGCTCGCCTGCAGCGCTTCAATCACTCCCCTATCCAATTCTTCAAAGGACTCCGAATAAGCTTTGATTAGATAACCGATCGAATGGAAGGTCATTCCAATAACTGCAGCTGTACTTCCAAGTCCGGCTGCAACCGCGAAGATCAGCACCCACAGGACGGTCGGCACAGCTCTTATAAAGGCTACCATGCTTTTAATGACTATTGAAACCCTTTTCGAGGACAGATTCTCAGCGGCCAGCAATCCGAATAGTACTGCAATTATGGCTCCAAACAAGGTTGTCAGGAAAGCCAGCCCGAGTGTGACCATAACTTGGTAAAGGGCATGTCCAAAGGAGAAATGCTTCAAGTGCGGTTCAAGGAAGATGGTTTTTAAATTGGCGAATGTGCCAAGAAGCGCATCCATAAAGTCCAGTTCCTTATAATCAAAGCTGTAAAATGCATAGACTGTCACCGCAGCCAGAATAAAGAGGGTTAATCTTGTCACAATGGCCGCTTTGTTCAAAGGCTTAGCCGGCATTCTTTTGCCAAGCAGATGATCGGCTGGTGCTGTTACATTACTCAGCTGTTCCTTTACCTCCATTACAATATCACCTTCCTTACATAATTGGATGCATATTCGATCAATAGGATAGCAGCAATGATGACAACAACGACCAGACTTGCTGTGTCATAAGCCAAACTCTTATAGTATAAGTTGAATGTAAAGCCGATTCCAGATCCTGTCAGCAGTCCAATTAATGTGGCACTTCGGATATTCGTTTCGATCATGAACAAAACCCAGCTGATTAATTGCGGTATGCTTGATGGGATCACTGATTGGAAGATGATAGAAAAGTAGCCCGCACCTGTCGCTTTTAACGCCTCTACTGATCCTCCGCTCACTTCATCGATCGTTTCCGTAAAAGCCCTTGTTAAAAATCCAAATGACCCGAAGAATAAAGCAAAATAGCCAGTTAACGAACTTTGGCCGAATGAAAACAGCAAAATCAGCGCCCATGCTGCAACATCGATGTTTCGAAAGACAGTGGCAATTCCTCTTGTAATCGCTCCAAAAAAGGGATTTATTCTTGTTGTATTCGAACCGAAAATGGAAAATAATAGGGCGAATGCAGCAGCTGCTGTCGTAGCCGCAATCGAAACCAGGAGTGTTTCCTGCAGCTTTTCCAGAATAACTGGCAGCTTTTCTAAGGATTCTGCGGTTGGATAAAAGTTCGCCATTCCCCATTGAATGGCTTTCGGGATTGAAGCAAAGCCCTTTAAAGCATTGTACTCCGTAATAATCATGGCAAGGATGGTCACGGCTCCAAGGAGTAATAGGAAGGCAAGTGTGTTTCGCTTTTTCTTAGCAAAGATATCAGCCTGCATGTATGCCTCCAATGTCAAAGATTAAATCTTCTGCTTCCGATCCATATATTCGCTGAATGTCTTCTGAAGTCAAGCCTTTAGCCGATCCATTATACACTACTTGCCCTTTGTTAATGCCGATGATTCTGTCTGAATATTTGATTGCTACATCTACCTGATGAAGATTGACAACAACGGTAATGCCCATTGTTGTTGAAACCTTCTTCAAATGATCCATGATCACTTTTGCCGAATTAGGATCCAGGGACGCAATGGGTTCGTCGCACAAAAGCATCCGCGGATTTTGGATAAGCGCACGGGCAATGCCAACCCGCTGTTTTTGCCCGCCGCTTAATTGGTCTGCACGCTTATATATCATTTCGTTCAGTCCAAGCACATTCAAAATCTGGACGGCCTGCTGCTTTTCCTCTTTGCTGTAATATCCAAGAACTCCAGCCAGTGTTGATTTGGTTCCCAATTTTCCATGCAGCGTGTTTTCGATTACCGATAATCGATTCACTAAGTTATAGTGCTGAAAGATCATGCCAATTTTGGTGCGGACCTGCTTTAATTCTTTTTTCTTCAAGTCCACTACCTGGAGATCCTGGAACCTTATTTCTCCGCCTGTCGCATCAATCATGCGGTTGATGCAGCGGAGGAGAGTTGATTTCCCTGCTCCTGATGGGCCGATAATGGAAACGAACTCCCCTTCCTGGACTGAGAAGCTTACATCAGTTAATGCTTTCGAATCTTTGCCAAATTGCTTTGTAAGGTGATTAACTTCCAATAAAGCTGTCATGAGTTAACCCCTCCTATCCAATTGTTTTATCCTGCTTTAACGGGCAGAAGATTTCATCACTCTGTTCTAACTGCAAATAAATCTTGACTGTAAGCAAATTAATAATTTTATCCGAAAATAAATCAGAAATATACCTAAAAAATTCTCTATTCTATGCAAATAAATTAATCTATCCCCAAAGACAATTAAGTAAAAGTCATCAGCGGGGAATGGAAGCCCCCACTGATGAATGCTTAACTTTATTTTGCAAGCTCGCGGATCGGATTGAACCACTCATCCTCTACTTCAACCAGACGCTCATTTCCAGATTTCTTGCTGAATAATCCGGAAAATTCGGAGTCCTCCGGAACAAAGATTTTTTCGTTATTTGCCACTTCATCTGATGTCATGATTTCAAGCAGCTGTTTTTGGTCTTCTTCGCTCAATGTACCGGAATTAATTACAAATGGTGCATTTAAAACAGGAGTTACTGAGATTAAGGAGAATTCTTTTCCGGCAACCGTGTTCAATGGTTCAGCAGCATCATCTTTCACTTTATAAACTGCGTCTGGCTTGTTAGCATCACCTTCTGCAAGCTCCACATAATTGTTCACACATGTATCACAGAATGCCGCTACATCCGCTTTGCCGGTTAATAGATTGACAGCAGAACCCTGGTGGGAGCCGCCAAATAATACTTCATTGAAGAACTTGTCCTCTCCGCCCTCAAGTAAATCCTCAGCTGTCAAACTCTTAAACTCTTCTTTTTCGCTGAAATAATCAGTAATGCCTGTAGATGGAACCTTGAATCCTGATGTGGAACTGTTTGAAACAAAGGAGAATTTCTTTCCTTGAATATTGTCTATGGCAAATTCCCCGCCGTTTTTGTATTCATCTGCATTTTCCTTCTGAACAGCCAGCCAGCTGTAATACACAGCGTCCTCCAAAGTGCCGGACTCGCCGCTTGGAACAACCAGCGGAAGAACCTTTTCATTCTTTTTATGGGCTTCTATGTATCCTTGTGCACCAAGAAACGCCATATCTGCATTGCCGTTCGCAATCGCTTCAATTGCCACAATATAGTCAGTCGTTGTTTGATGCTCCACTTTCTTTCCTGTTTTCTCTTCTATTAATTTCCCAATTTCGTCACGTGCCTCACCTAAATCAGCGCCTGATTCGTTTGGAAGCCAAGCGATCGTCAATATATCATCCTTCTCTGAGTTTGCAGTGAACGAACAGCCTGCAAATACAACTGTCATAGCCATAGAAAGCAGAAATAGCGCCATTTTCTTCATAATTTTTTCCCCTCTCTTATTTGGAAAAATTTTTATAATACCATTGACCTAACTATAGCGAAAGAATATTAATCTACTGATAAGGCATTATGAGAAATCGTTAAGCACTGGTAAAGAATTAATGAGATAATGTAAATACACCATTCTGCATGTTGTATTCCCTGTCACATAAGTTGTTCATAAATTCAAGATCATGAAAGATTCCCAGCATCGTCGTGCCTTCTTGCATTAGTTGCTCTATTAAGACTTTCACCTTCATTTTAGATTCATAGTCCAGGCTTGCGGTCGGTTCATCCAGAAGAAGCAGTCTTGGCTTCTTGACCATCGCCCGCGCAATGTTGAGTCTGAGTTTTTCCCCGCCAGAAAAGGTGGCAGGATAGCTGTCCCATAGCTCTGGGTCCAGCTCGAAATGCGAAAGGATCTGCTCTGTCTCTTTCTCAGCATGAACCTGGTCCCGTCCCATTTCAATAAGGGCCTGCATTACAAGCTGCCTGGCAGTGGTTCTTGGCATAACATTCAGAAATTGAGATACATAGCCTATTTCATTCTTGCGCAAATAAATCATTTGTCTATTTGTTGCCTCTGCAATATTGAGAGGACCGAACTTTTTGGAATTGTACCAAATGCTTCCATGTTGAAGTCTGTATGTTCCAAAAATACATTTCAGGATTGTTGATTTTCCGCTTCCGCTTTTTCCAGTAATTCCAACAAAGTCTCCTTCCCCTAATCTGATATCAATGCCGCTCACTGCATGGATATTTTTCCCCAGATTATGAAGGGTAAATGATTTGGACAGTTCCCTGATTTCCAATAGATTTTCCACCAATCCACCTGCTTTCTCTCAAAGTAGTATTAAATTCTGTAATTCGTTTTTTGGATCAGCTTCCCATCAACGAATACGCCCGTGATTACCGGAAAATCGTCTGCCAATTTTTCAATGATCAAAAGGTCTGCTTTTTTTCCTTCCTCGATCGAACCGATTTCCTCATCCAAATTCACGGCTTTTGCAGGATTAATGGTGACAAGCCTGATCATGTCTGCCAGATCCATCCCATACTTCCTTACCAGTTCAAAAATGGCATGGAGCATGGCAGCCGGATAGTAATCACTGCACAAGATATCAATTGAATCATTTTGAATCGCGTCGGCAGCACCCAGATTTCCACTGTGGGAGCCTCCGAGCAGCACATTTGGGGCTCCGGCCACTGTATACATGCCAAGCTCCTTCGCCTTGTACGCCACCTCCTGGGTAATCGGGAATTCACTGATGGTCGTGCCAAAGCTTTTGACCAGCTCCAGCTTTTCGAAACTGTCATCATCATGTGAAGCAACTGCTATATTATGTGCCCGTGCGTGCTCTGCAATCTCCTTCATATCTTCGACAGAAAGCTTTTCCTTCGTTTGGTGATTTCGGATTAAAACGTCTATAGCGGCATCGCTCATGCTGTTATAGCTTTTAACCGTGTTCCGGTAAATTTCCAGATGGCGATATTGCCCTTGTCCGGGTGTATGGTCCATAAACGAAATCAGGTGCACCTTATCTTCGCTTATATAGCTTTTGAGGTTTTCGATTTCATCCACATTATCAATTTCCATTCGTGCATGGAAGCGATGTCGGACAAGATGCTTCGTACTGTGTGTCTCATCAATCAGGTCGATGAGCTTTCTGACATTTTCCGGTTCCCGGATCGGCTTGTATGCATATTCTGTTTCTTTAAATAGGGAAAGGGAGTGGAACATCGTTGTGATTCCATGGGATATGAGCTCCTTCTCTGCTTCCCTTAGACTTAAATGAAAGTTCATTAATGAGGTTGGCCTCGGTGCCGCCATATGCTCAATATAGTCGGAGTGGATATCGATAAATCCAGGTGTGACATAGCCGCCCGCTGCATCTATCACTTCCATGGAATCTTCAAATTTCATTTCTCCCTTTGGAGCAATTCTGCTGATCCTATCATTCTCAATCAGAAGGTCATAGCCTTGCAGAATAGTATCCTCTGTAATAAGTTTTCCGTTCGTAATGACGTACAATGTGCTTCCCCCTAATTTGAAATGAAATATATTCCGATTAAGCCTTAAAGAAGCGAATGAACCAAGCTTTGAGTAAATGGAGCTTGAGGATCTTCGAGTATTTGATCTGTCAGCCCCTGTTCAATGACCTGTCCCTCCAGCATGACCAATGTTCTGTCCGCAAGCATCCGGATAACGCCCAAATCATGCGAAACCAGCACTATACTAATATTCATCTCCCTCTGCAGGCTTTTAATTAAATCCAGAACACTTGCCTGTACAGATAGATCCAGTCCGGTCGTAACCTCATCCAAAAGCAGAATCGGAGGCTGATTAGAAAGTGCCTTGGCAATTTGCACACGCTGCTGCATTCCTCCGGAAAAATTCTTTGGTGCTTCTTTCCGGCGATGGACGGGAATATTCACCTTACTGAGCAGCTCTGATCCCCTGTCTTCCATCATCCCTACATTCCTGCTGCCGGCTGCAATCAATTTTTCGGCAATATTTCCAATCGAAGAAAAGTCGATTCTTAATCCCAAAAGAGGGTTTTGATAGACTTTCCCCATTAAGTGGTTGCGGATATACCGTTTTTGCTGGGAAGACTCCTCAAAAAGATTATTCAGCCCATTCTGGTAGGAAGAAATATACGCTTCCCCTGAAGTTGTTTCCTGGTCAAAGTACAGGCATTGCATTAAGGTGGACTTGCCGCTTCCGCTTTCCCCTACAATTCCAAGCACCTCTCCAGGGTATACATCAAATGATACATCTCTGCACGCATAGACCGTTCCGCACACACTGCAGTAATTTTTGATCAGGGTCAAAGGCTCCGGGTTTCTGCAATGATCGCAGCCGGGACCGAATTGCTTGTTTAAGTTTTTTATAGATAAGACCGGAACCTCAAATTCAGTCATTTAATTCACTCCTGCCTTTTCGACTTCGTTTAATATTTCATAGCAATAGCTTGTATCATTGCATTGGTAATATGTCTCTCCTGTTGCCTCATCGATCAGTTCGTCAAGGAATACTCCCTCAGAGCCGCACAACCTGCAGCATTTCCCATCAAAACTTTCCCCTTCAAACGGATAATCTTCAAAATCAAGGGAAACGATTCTCGTAAATGGCGGAACTGCATATATCTTCTTTTCGCGACCTGCTCCCAATAAAATGAGTGCTTCATTTTCATCCATTTTCGGATTATCAAAGCGAGGGATCGGGCTTGGTGCCATTACATAGCGGCCGTGAACCATGACCGGATGATCTGCACCTGTTGTCATGCTTCCGTATTTCATGATCTGTTCAAAGAGCATGAGCCAGGCACCGCTGTATTCTTTTTCTGCATGCAGCTTTTTCGTCACATGCTCACTCGGTTCAAAATAACGGAGCGGTTCAGGAAGCGGTACCTGCAGCACAAGGATTTGTTCCTTTTTCAGCGGTACCTCAGGGATTCTGTGCCGTGATTGAATAATGGTCGCCTGAGAAGTATATTCCGTTATCTGAACACCTGTTGTATCTGATACAAGCTTTTTAATACTGACCGCATTGACAGATTCATCTGAACCCTGATCAATTACCTTCAATACATCCTCTCTCCCGATCAATGAGAGTGTCAGCTGCAGGCCGCCTGTCCCCCAGCCCCTTCCAATCGGCATTTCCCTTGACGCAAATGGAACCTGATAACCCGGGATGGCAATCGCTTTTAATGTAGCTCTTCTAATTTCCCGCTTCGAACCTTCGTCAAAGAAAGCAAAGTTATAGGCGTTATTCATATGCTTGCACCTCTTCCCGTTCGTCTGCTTTAGTTTTTGTCTTTCTCACACTGTCAAGCTTCGACTGGAACGTTACATAATGCGGCATTTTCAAGTGCGATATAAAGCCGGTTGACTCTACAGAATCAATATGAAAGAGGACAAATTCCTCATTATGGCTTGGGAAGCTATTATCAGGATGCTCCAGACAATTATCCAGAATGCCCATAGCGATCGCTTTCGTCTCATTCTGTCCGAAACATAATCCGTATCCGATTTCAAACTCCAATTCCTTTTTGCCTTTTTCCTTTTCGGCCATGAACGGCATCAGCATTTCCGCTTCTGTTGTTTTGATATCACCAATGTAATAGTCATCTTCATGACTGCCCTCTTCATTCGGATGGCCCACGTATATTGGCAGGCTTCCAACTCTTAGCTCCCCAACAGTCGGATGCAGAGCGCCATAGCCTCTGATAACCGCATAGGCCAGTGAAGTAACAGCTCCTGTTTCTCCTCTTGTCAGAATTTGCAGGCGCTGGCTGCGGCTTGAGGGAAAGTCAAGGCTTTCCCTCGTCACATCATCCGGCTCAGCATCATTGTTTTCAAGTGGAGGAATCAAGCCTTCTTTCCTCAAATAATCCAGCACTTTCGGTAATATGAGATCGGGCTCCTGCTGCAATTCACCAAATGGGTTATTTTCTGAAGCATAAGATGACAGCCATTCTTTTACCGTCTTTTCCGTTTCCTTCATCAGATTGAAATCGAGGAGCCGGTGGGTATAATCCGTTGTCGCCCCTAAAATCTGGCCGCCCGGGATATCTTTGAAGCTTGCTGAAATCCGGCGTTCAACCTTCATTTCCCCGGTTTCAATGGTTTTCGAGCAGTACTTTCTCGGCAGCGTCGAGCGGTATGCGCGAAGCAGGAATACTGCTTCTTCCGGATTTCCTTCAGCCTGCTTGATCGCTAATGCTGCAAGCTTTTCATTATATAGGCTGCTTTCTGACATCACTTGATCGATTAACCCTCTCATCCCTGCTTCAATCTGTCCGGTTTCCAGCACTTGTTCCTTATGAATCCTTTCATATTTCAAGCGTTTTATCGATTCTTCAATGGCTTGTGTCCCGCCTTTTACCGCTACATAACCCATTCTTTCTCCACCTCCCTGCTTTCAGTTATTTGAGTCGTTCTTGGCAGTGATAAAAGCTGATGATATCGGTCCACGAATATCAGGTCGACCCCTGTTGGATACTCTTTATTTTTTTCACTACGTCTTTCAATCCAATTTCCTGTTAGATCTATACTGATTCCGGTGCTTGTTTGAATGCCAGGTCCTTTCAAAAGCAGGTCATTACCGACCGTGATCGCTCCTGTTTCTGCTATAATCACTGCGGATTTGTGCGGGTTTATGAACGTCCCCGGATTCGCTATTTCAATGGCATGTTCCAGAGACCCAGCCCCGGCATCCTTCAGGAGAAATAAATAATCTGCCTGACCCGCTTGTACCGCTTTTGCGAATGTTAATTGATTGATTTCTTTTTCAACTGCTTCAGCCTTACTGCCATACACCTTAAACGTAACCTCAGGATCAAGCAGCGTGAGTGCCAGCAGTAAAATTGAGCTGGAGCAGCCAGCAGCATTTTCTCCGTCCAGTATTGCTGCCTCCTTGCCCAGGTCTGATATCAGTCCTGGCCTTGAAGTGGAATCGACTAATTTTCTATATACAGATTGCAGGTCATGAACACCATCCAATTTCAAAGCCTGTTCCTCCTTCTATTAAACATCCATCGTCTCAAAGCTGACTTTTGTTCTTAAAATGGCTTCATTCTTTGCTTTTCTTTTCTGTTCTATATAATACTTTTCAATTTCGAATATCCCGGTCCATGGTTTGGTTTCGGGAAGATCCCCGAGAAATGCCGCGTCAATCACGGCAAGATGATAAGCCAGATCTGGGTGATCGCCTTTAACAATTCCTATGCCGATCTTTCCTTCCACCTTTGCCTTGCATTCTGTCACCAGCACTTCCCCTAAATAAAACAGGCTTTTCCTGGAAGTCTCCCGTACCTTTAACATCACAAGCCCATTTTCCGGTTCCTGTATAACAGAAACTGAATATTTTTGCTCAATTTCTTTCGCTAAAGATTTTGCCAATTCATGTGAACCTTCAATCAAAATTTCTGTTCGCTGTTTTCTTTTCACCTTTTGGCCTCCATCTGTTTTTGTTCTGCATCTTAAATCTATCTTGTTGCCAAGCTGGCGGATGTTAAAGAAGTGTAAATTATGTAAGAGTTTTATTAACCTGATCTATCTCCAAAGCCAAATTAAATTAAGTAAGTAAAGCAATCGCTCCTATATTTGATTCTTGAGGCTTCCAATACTGTTCCCGTCTCCTTGTCCTTACAGAGGGACTCCAGAAGCAGAAGCGGAATCAAGCTCGAGCATTGCAGGATTTTCCGTTCAGATTCATTCGGGAAAACCACACTCAGCTGACTTTGGCCCGAAGTGAATTCTTTATAGCCATGCGTTTTGTAATAATGAAAAATAGAGGTAATTCCTGGTCCATCCCTATCAATTTGCGGAAAAACTGATTTGGCTGCATAAGATGTATGCAAGGCAATCGGGCAGCCGTCCACGATTCTTAATCTGGAAATTTTATAGACTTCATCCTGCTTATTGACCTTTAACGAATGATAGATATCAGATTCATAGGGGATCTTTTCAAAGCAAACATTCTCCGACCTGAAGTCATACCCATGCTCATTCATCTTTTCACTAAAGCTGATATCTCCTGTCAAAATCAGCGGAATCTGCTGTTTCCTATTTTGGACATAGCTGCCCCTTCCCTGCTTTGAAAAAATGAACCCCAGATCCTGCAATTGTTCATATGCTTTCCGTACAACCATCCTTGGTATCCCATATTGATCTGCAAGCTCATTCTCAGAAGGAAGTTTTTCATTTGGTTTATACATCCCTTCCTTTATTTGGGTAATCAGCTCGTCTACCAGCAGCATTTTTTCACTCATACAGTCAGCCCCTTTCGGAATCCGGAAACAATTTAAGTCTAAAGAAAGAGTTTATATGGAGAGTTACATGAATGTAATGTTTTTATAAAAAATGAAAATGACCCAATCCTTTTAGTGACTGGGTCTTGTAAGGCTATGTTTTAGCTCCCAAATTTCCTGATGAAAGCTTCCGTATCGTTTAATTCATCAAAATGGGCTTCCAGCTTTTCTCGTGGCCAATCCCACCAGGCAATCTCAAGCAGCTTTGCAGCTGTTTTTTCAGTGAACCTTCTTTTCAACGGCTTAGCGGGCACGCCGGCTGCAATCGTATAGGGGTCAACATCCTTTGTAACGACTGCCCCGGACCCGATGACCGATCCCGTGCCGATTTCAACGCCCTTCATGATGATGGCACCGTGTCCAATCCATACATCATGGCCAATTTTGACCCGATTGGTTCGGCGCCAATCAAAAAATTCATGATCGTCCTGATTGCCAAAACCATAATCGACTTTCCGATAGGTCATATGGTGCTGCGTCACCCGGTCCATCGGATGCTGAACGGGATTAATGCATGCATGAGAAGCAATGGAACAGAACTTGCCGATTTCAGCATAGTTGACTGTCACATCATCCATTGTATAAGTGTAGTCGCCAAATTTTGATTCGATAATTTTGTTTCTTTCTCCGATTGACGTCCATTCTCCCGCATAGCTGTCAATGATGAAGCTGGAATGATGTACAGCAGGTGAAACAGAGAGCTTTTCATCCTTTTTTGGTTTATAAATCATTGACATGTGCAAATCCCACCCCTTTTTAAATGTACTGCCTATAATCGCTGGCTTTTCAGTCTCTGCCGTCTTGCAGCTAATTCATGCACTCTCTCCACCCCCGGAGACATGCAGCCCAGCACAACCTCTTTCTCACCATAAGCACCATGAAAGTCGGAGCCTCCAGTCATGGTTAATCCATATTGTATGGCCAATTTCCTTGCCATTTCTTCATGCTGTTTATTATGAAGGGGGTGCCAGACTTCTATCCCCTGCAGGCCGGCTTCAACCAGCTCAGGCACTTTTTCAAAATTTCCATATTGGCCAGGGTGGGCAAGTACCGGCACACCGCCTGCTTCAAGAATTGCCTCAACAGCAAGCCTCGCATCCACATATTCCATCGGGATAAAAGCCACTCCTTTCGATTCTCCATTTTGACCGCGGCCAAATAATTTTTTGTATTGGGAACCATATATAGAATCTGCATATCCAGTTTCAATAAGAGCTTCCATGATATGCTGCTTATAAACTCCCGTTCCACCCGCAGAAAGCTCCAGACAGCGGTCCCATGTAATGCTGTAGCCTGCTGATATCAGCCTTTGAACCATTTCAAACGAAAGCTTATGCCTCCGCTCAATGATCGGCTGGCACAGCGTTTCAATTGCCTTATGCCCAGGTTCGATAAAATAGCCCAGAATGTGGACCCGGCGTGCCCTGTCAAAATCAAAAGCAGAAATTTCAATACCAGGGATCACCTCCACTCCATACCTCTTTCCTCGCTCAATTGCTTCCTGCAGCCCTTTTGTAGTGTCATGGTTCGTAATGGCCAAATGTGAAACCTCATTGGCAATGGCCAGATTCAATACCTCATCAATTGATAGCTGGCAATCAGAAATATTTGTATGGCAATGCAGCTCTGCTTTCATCTCCATTCCTCCCATTTGCAGCCTTTTTTACTAGAATAACTTGGTGCCAAGCCAGATAGGTTAACGGGATGTAAATTTCTGTTAAGAGTTTGTAATTCCTATTATGATTTTCAGTTTAGTGGATTCTGCCTTAGTAAAAGCCCCGCATTAAAGCAACCGACCGATATATTGGAAAAGTGACCGATATATTCAATTTCTGACCGATAATCTACCGAAAGTGGCCGATATTCCCATTTGGAAGACAGCTTTTTTCATAAAAATCTTCACGAAAAAGGGCCAACTCCAAAAAAGTCGGCCCATTTCTGCTTTATGATTTCGTTTTGCTGCTGTCTTCCTGGTTCTCTGACAGCAATTCTTTTGTTGAGCTTTTAAATTCCCTCAATGTCGAGCCGAATGCTCGGCCAATTTCCGGCAGCTTCGATGGACCGAAAATGATAAGTGCGATAACTAATACTAATATTAGTCCAGGTATACCTATATTTTGCAGCATGTTCATCCCTCCTGCTGAGTATTGTTACTAACCGTCTTAATTAAACGGTTTCTGCGGCAGCCAATGTTTTCGTCTTCCCTAAAGCTTTTAAAGGCCTCTTACATACATTCCCATAAGCATCCAGTGCATGCACCTCAATTTGATAGGCTGTATTGGCCTCTAATCCTTCAATTGTTAACGTCAAGGGGTTTGGCACAGGATCTTTATAGAATTCCGAGAAAGCAAGAAATTCCTTCACAACTTTCTCTGAATTTGCATGTCTTGCCACTACCTTGTAGTCATGAACCAGCAGGTCATCCTTGGCCTGGGTAAACATAATGGCCATGCCAGTGGCTGATGCCATTTCATGATTAATGGAAAGCATCGCATCTTTTGTAAAAAAAGGTGCCTGCTTATCTCTGTCTTCTGTGTATGAAAATTTCCGCTTATTTGCCGGATAGTTTATTTCAAATGGCTCACCTGTCCAATCATTATGATGAATATCGCGTCGCCTGATCAGCACCTTATTATTATGTACCTCTACAATTAATGCCTGATTCAGGACATCTGCACCCTCAGGCACTTCCCCTTGAATTCTGCCGGCATCCAGCCACAAATAAGCGCCAGTTGAGGTTCCAATTGAAGTAAAATCCTTCTGGTGAATGATTCTCGGGTCATCAAGAGGATAGTGCGTATGACCGGAAAATGAGATGACTTGCGGATATTCCTTTAAAGTGTTGTAAAAAAGGTCTCTATTTTGAGTAAAGCCCCATTCGCTTCCATAGACCGTCCCTTTAATCGGCTGATGGTGAAAGACAAAAATTGGCTTTTTCCAATCATCTTCATGAGCAATCTTCAGCTGCTCACCCAGCCAATTAATTTGTTCAACGGAGAATGTGCCCTCTGTTAATCCATCTTCTGTTCCCAGAATAATAAAATGGTAGCCTTTGATTACCTTGTGATAGCAGATAGATTCCATGCCTGTTTTTGTTAGGAATCGCTTCTGTGCATCTGCTGCTGATAAGCCATTCCAATAGTCATGATTCCCTATGGCAAACATGGAGACGGCACCCGGCTGTTTGTGGGCATTATAAGCTGACATAAACTTATCGAATTCGGCTTCATATCCATAATCTGTTAAATCTCCCACAACCAAAAAAGCATCCTGCTCCGGAACAGCCTTATTTAGCTGTTCTAAAGTTGTTATAAACTTTTCAAGTGTTTTATTGCTGCTGGTATGGATATGAATGTCACTAATAACCGGGAAAACTAAATCCGGTTTGCCAGCAGAATTCATAATCGAAGCAGAAGAGGCAGCACTTGCTGTAATTAAATTAAGAGAGTTAGCAAGAGATAATCCAATTGTTGCACTGGCAGCTAAGGTAGTCTTCTGCAAAAAAGCACGGCGATCCATTTCTTTTTTAAATATATTTCCATCTCTTTGTCCAGTCCGAGTATCATTCATGATTAATAAACTCCTTCTCCAATTTTTCCATACTCCTCTTAACGTCCCTTATTAACTTCGTTGGCCTGTTTTAGCCTATTCTTTCTCCAGCGGCAGCGGATCAATGCTCTGGTCGTTGGCTGTTAAATCAATACCGAAGTCTTTGGCAAAAACCATATGGGTATCTGCTAAAACACCTTCATGATTTTCATCTAAATTAAACACTCTCGCTCCCCGAAGTCTGTTTCTGTCGGGCCCTGAAAGACCGTAAGTGCCAAAGCCGGTATTCCCGGCATATCCGAGCAGAATTCCATAGTAGTTGCCGCAATATGTATTAATATGATCATGGCCGCAGAATACGCCTTTCACATCCCCTCTATCCAGCATGGCTGTAAACAAGCCGCTGTTGATTGGGCCGGGGCACTCATCTTCATTCCGCTCTCCATTGATTTGATGCCTGGCCACAGCCAAATCATGCCCGGCCTGTGTTCTGCCGTCCACACTGCCCCACCACATAAAACGGTGCTCCCATAGAGGAATATGAATGAATACAAGAGAAGGCACTTTATAGCCATAACGCTTTTCTATTGCTTTGGATCTTTCATAATACCAATTAACCTGATTAAATCGCAGCCAATCCCATGTTGGATAGCCCTTGAAATCCTGGCCGGCGATCGTTTGAGGGGCATATCTGCCGCTGTCTAAAAGCCAGAGATTAAATGCTGCCTTATTCCCTCTGGATTTTTTGATTAATAGATTCATATTTCCTGTTCCTGTAAGGCCTTTTTGTCCAGGTGTGTTCATATTATGCTTGTATTTCATATAGAACTTGAGCATACCGCTCTCATCCATGCCGCTCTTTGGAGATGAGTCCTCATCATGATTTCCAAACGTAGCCGCCCAGCGGATTCCCCTTTTTTCCATTGGCTGGACGACATTATTCATGGCTTGCTTCATTTCTAATTCTGTATCACACCCGCCTGTTATATTGTCACCATTTAAAACGACAAAATCAGGCTTCTCTGAATCAAGCACCTTTTCCATCAGCTGTATGGTCCGTCTGTCGATCCTTTCATCATCCTGAGTATCATTAAATTGGACAACTTTAAATTTCCCATTCGAATTGAAGGAAAGCCTTGGCCCTTCCAGCTTTTCACTTATCTCTTCCGCTTGAACCCTGCTTTCGAATAAGTCTCCAGGCAAGCCTGCAGCTGCCATAGTTAAAGCCAGTGTCCCTGCTCCTCCCGCTTTAATAAATGCCCTTCTGTCCATTCCTTTGCTTTCATTTTCTTTCATCATCCTTACCTCCATGAATTGATAAAAAATTCCCCTACGGTTAAAATCCTAGAGTAAATCTATTAAAGAAGTATTAATATCAATAGATTGTTTAGTAAAGAAAACAAAGGCAAAAAGATAAACAAAAATATGATTTTCAATTTTCATCTGAGATTAATAGGAAGGAAGAATGAAATTCGGGACTTTCCTCTCTTTGTATTCTTTTGTTTTCATTTCTGTTTTTAAACTTTTATATAAATTAATATTTTTGACCTCAATTTTTAAAACTTCAGCCCTATAATGATCCATAAGATGAAAACGGGGGGACCAATAATGAAAAAAGGGTTCGTTGCGGAAAGGCACAGGAGGATTATCAGGGAATTAGAATTAACAAATAAAGTGAGTGTAGCGGATCTCTCCAGAAAATTAAGTGTAACGCCAGAAACAATCCGGAGTGACTTGAGACGGCTTGAGAAGGGAAACAAATTGCGAAGAATTCATGGAGGAGCCATATGCTATTTTGGCTTAGAGAAGGAGCAGCAATTAAATAAAAGGATTGTTGTAAGCCTTCCCATCAAAAAGAAAATTGGTGAAGCCGCAGCAAGCTTTATTTCCGATGGAGAAACAATTGTTTTGGATGTCGGCTCCACAACTCTTCATATTGCCGGTTCGATTGAAAATGTTGAGAACGTAACGATCGTAACCAATTCACTGGCTGCCGCAGAAATATTAAATACAAGAATGGAAAATAAACTGTTCAATGGCAGGGTCATTCTGATTGGCGGGACCGTGAATCCTCTGCAGCGCTCAACCTCAGGTTCACTAACTAATCAGATGCTGGAACACTTTTATTTTGACAAGGCCTTTATCTCCTGTGGAGGAATGAACCGCGAAGGGATATGCGATTATAATATTGATGAAGCTGCTGCCTCTGCTATCATGATAAAAAGATCTAAACAGGTTTATGTGGCAGCCGATTCCTCAAAACTGAATCAAAGGGCATTTTTCCATATCAGCCCTTTTTCGGCTATTGATTTTGTCATTACTGATGCGGATTTGCCGCAGAATTGGCCGGAGGAGGAAATCAAGTTCAATGGGCTAAAATGGGTAAAAGTCTATACATAAAATGAAACAGAACTCTCAGGCCACTGTTAGACGGAGTGACTGAGAGTTCTCTTAAAAGAGGCCAAATGCAAAGATAACAGTTAGAACGATCATACACATCATTTTTGTATAGCGAATGGCCCCTTCCGATTTCTCTGGCTCTTCCTTATACATCCACCACTTTCCCCACAGCAGGCTTTCTTCCGGATCGAAATAACTCCAGATCTGCACCCAGAATACAGGAATAAATAAGATAAACATCAATTGAAATCTGCCATTTATCAGCCCCTTCGCTATCATTTTATGTTGGTTTCATCTCTATCCGGATTGTTTATTTCCTTCTAAAACGGAAACATTAGTAACATACAGGAGAAAAGGGAGGCAAATGATATGAGTGAAAAAACTCCACAGGATGTTAACCGTATTCAGGAAGAAGCTCAAAAGCAGGATCGGGAAGCGCAGAAAGCACAGGAAGTTGTTGAAGATGCCATTTCCAAAATGACTCCGCAGCGGCAGTATGAAAAAGAAAAGGAACAGAATAAACGATAAAAATAGGAAAAGCCTTATTCCTGCCCGGATGCAGTGATAAGGCTTCCTTCATTATTGAATTTTTATGTACACACCTTCCATGGCTTTTTCATATGCATTTTGTCCACTGTTATTAACATCATCTGACAGGCTGGATGCCCTGATGAGCTTGCTGTTAATCAAAACGGAAGGATCTATCAATCTGATTTTCCCTTTGAAATGAATATCGTAGTCTAACTTGTTTTCTTCTGCGGTGACCTTATGATCAATTTTCTCAAGCAGACCCTTCACTTCCTGATCCCCTGATTCCCTTATTTTAACTAATACCTCTTCATCTTTGCCAAGAAGATCACCCAAATGAAGAATTTCTTTTTCCAGAGATCTTTTCAGGACCTTTGCAAGAGATTCATTTGCATAAATATTTAAGGGTTCCATGAAGAAATCAATGACTTCTTTATAATAAGTTTTTACAAACCACTCAGCTGCCTGCAGGTCAGAAATATAAATTCGGCCGTCAACAACGATCAGATTCTTCAGAAAGCTGTGTGCCTCATTTAAAGAAATATAACCGTATCGGTACATGTCCCTCAACGTGTAGTCCAGCCGGTCCGCACAAAGTTCGGGTGCGGGCTGTTCTAATAATGTCCATTGTGAATCCTCAAAAAGGATACTTTCATAATCAAGATGATGCCTTTTCAAAATGGCCGGGATCTCAGATTCAAGGACAACACGCTCAAAAATATGTTCATGATAATCTTCTGCTTCATTTTCCAAGACTCCATCAACCACATGGGAAAAGGCAGTATGAGAAACATCATGAAGCAAACCGGCAATCTGCTCTTCCACAGAACCGCCCAGTTTCCTTATTAACAGCATCACGCCTAATGAATGTTCGTACCTCGTGACATTCCATTTTTCATTGACAAGGTAGCCCGCTCCGCCCTGGTGTACACCCTTTAACCTTTCCACCGGCCTGCTGTTGATTAATTCTTCCAGCACTTGTTCAAGCTTGTATTCTCCATATAACTCGTCTTTAATCAGCATAAATCCTCCTGCTTTGATAAATCTGTACCTACATTATATATGTTTCAAAGAGAAAAGCCTTAATCCCGGCAGGAATAAGGCTTTCATTTTCCGCGGACCCTTTTTTGTTCCGCTGACTGCAAGTAATGCATCGGTAAATAGGTAATAAAAAAGACTATCAGCGCAGCAGCTTCAAGTGCTGCATAGTACCAGACACCGTTCCCGAAAAACGACAGCAGGGTTTTAGTTTCTGTCGGGCTGGCCAAATAAAAGAAATTTGTACTAAGCATCATATTCAAAAAGAAGATTGGAACCGCAATGACATTGAGTGTTAAAAAGCCTTTCAGCACTGCTTTTTTTGGCACCCTGTACCCTTCAAACAAAATAAAATATAATACGGCAAGCGGAATGGCTGAATGATGAAGAAAGTATTTGATGTAGCGGTAATGAGGAAATTGGTAAACCATATCAGGTGTCACCATGCTTAAAATTGGAGGTATTGCACCAATAAAATAAAGCAGCCAAAAAGCCTTTTTATCAGGCTTCAAAAACAAGTAAAGAGCAATGAAAGTGCTCAAAGAGCAAAGCTGGAGCGGCAGATCTGCCACATCCCACTGATTTGTAAGAACCAGCCATATATGATGCGTCACTTCACAAGCCAGCAAAGCACCAAACAGCGACCATTTTATGATTTTCTGATAGGCCCTAAGTGCCTGCCTGTAATACACAAGCCACCAGGCGGTAAAAAAGAAAAGAAACAGTGTAACAAGGTGCATAACCGAAAACATTTCAAATCCCTGCATACCCGATACCGAAAACATGATGTCATCCCCCCTCAATAGGCAGTGAAGTGCTGTTTGATTCATTCTATTCACAGTGAGGAAAATAAACACGGTTAATATGCGGAAAAACCGGATTTTATGCCCGCCAAATGGAAAATTATGTTAACCTTTTAGTATAAGGTGCAGGGGGATGGAATGAGTTTTAAGTCTCCTCTTTTTATCATTAACCTCATTGCTTTACTTGGTTTAATCTTTTTCCTCTGGATAGCCGGCTTCTTCGGAATCTGGAAACATGAAATAAAGGATATATCGGAAGATGCTGGGGATATTTTTGCTCAAGCCTATCCTGTTGTAAAAATAAATTTTGAAAAAACTGAGGGAAAAGTTATTTATGAGGAAGATAACAATAAGATTTATGTTTCAGAGGTATTTATCGACACATATTCAAATTATCAAGTGATTTTTAGCTCCATTGGCAGCTATAATTTCAGCGGGGCGACACTGGTTTCCGGAATTGAACACGCCAGACAAAATAAAGGAGATACAGATATACTGCAGGTGCAGCTTATCAGGGTATAACATTTGAACTATTTCCTGCGTGCTCAGGCCCTTTAAGGATACAAGGATGCGGATGACTTCAGTTTCTATATACGCTTCAGATGTTGATTCCGAAAATGAAGAGACTGTTGAGATTACTCTTTCAAACCTTTATATCAATTATTGGGCACGAAAACCCAATTTATGAAACCAAAAAATAGCAGAGTAAATTCATTTTGAATTACTCTGCTATTTTTCTATGCTCACCCATGCAGTTCTTCAAAAGCCTGATACACATTGGCTTTAACCTGAATGCCATTCAGCTTAATGCCGAGCGTGACTATCGTCTGGGCCACTTCCGGACGGATACCGGTAATAATCGTTTTAACTCCAATCAGCGAGAGTGCCTCAATTACTTTAAACAGCTGATCTGCCACCATCGTATCAACAATCATCACGCCTGAAATGTCTAAAATTAAATGCGACAGCTTCAGGTTCGCAGACTGTTTTAATGTTTCTTCCATCAGAAGCTGCGCTCTCTCTGTATCAATGTTTCCAATTAGCGGCAGGATGCCAACTCCTTTTGAAAGAGGAACGACAGGGACGGATAACTCAAGAAAAGCCTGCTTTGCATTTTCGAGTGTTACCTGATGGTATTTGACATAAGACATGCTGAAGCAATGGATGGAATGATCCAGCAGGGGATCTATAAAATAGATAACCTTAAAAACCTCTGCTGCCGGCATCTCAAGCTCCATCATAGCTTCCTCTAAAGATTTCCAGATATGTTTCCGATAATAACCCGCATCTTTTAAAGCTTCATCCAAAGGGATTCCAAGCTTAAATAAATTTCCCCCTGTTTCCTTGCACCATTTTTCTATCTTTTCCATCGTTTTATTTTTATTATCATGGTTCAGCAATGCTTCACCGAACAATCCAATAAACTCAGCACGAATCTGAATAATCTGCGCTTCCATTTTGTCAGCCTGCATTCTCTCCATTTCCGTCATCTCGACACCGCTCATTCGATCCTTACGCAGGTTTTTGGCTATCATATCTTTCTCTCTTAAAATCTTTTCCCCTAAAAGACACATCTGTTTACTCATGTTCTCCCCCTATAGTACTTAGATTTAATCCATTAAGAATGGGTCCGCTTCATCCTAAACATATCTCAATACCCGTGCGAGTTTTGGAATAAACCTCTGACTTTAAAATTATTTAAGTTAATTGAGGAAGAATGGTGAATAACTGCCAGTTTCGTTTTGCTTTCCCCTTTTTCGTCGTTATTCATTTCGATAACTACCATTTTAGCTGAGCATTCCGCTTTTGGTCGTTATTCTCTTTGATTAACTACCACTTTCGTTGAGCATTCCGTTTTTCGTCGTTATTCGCTCTGATTAACTACCAGTTTCCTTGAGCATTCCGCTTTTTCGTCGTTATTC
>NZ_JALJRC010000043.1:0-33552 GCF_024519925.1 Cytobacillus sp. Bac17
TCCCTGTTTTCTGCTTCTTCTGTCCGAAGTGGCACTAAGTTCGGACTCACTCTCCCTGTTTTCTGCTTCTTCTGTCCGAAGTAGCGCTAAGTTCGGACTCACTCTCCCTGTTTTCTGCTTCTTCTGTCCGAATGATCGCCTGGTTCAGACTGCTTCTCCCGGTTTTCAGCTTAACCTGTCCGAATGAGAAGTTACTTTAAAGTAGATGGCTTAACCTCTTTAGGAATTGGACATGTGTAAGGATTAGCTTGTTTGAATTCATTGAACTCCTGTTTGACAGCTTCTAATTCTTCCTGGTCTGTCAGCAGTTTGACAGCTGTTAAAGCCATGGCTTCTGCTGCCCGGAGCATGCCTTTGTGGGCATAGCTGCTGATGCCTTGGGTGGTCATCTGCCATGTATGCAGCGGTGTGCCCAGTGCTGATGTTGAGGCTGTCAGCTGTGCGGTTGGAACGACCCAGCTTACATCTGAGACATCTGTAGAGCCGGCAAGAACTTCTTTGGAAGGTTCATAGGCTGAAATCGTTTCTGCCAGGTACTTTCCTTCAAATTCACTGCCGTCCCCTACATATCCAAATCCTCTTAAAATATCTAAATAGCTTTCTTTTTCACCTTCTGATAGGGTTGTCCAAAGCTTTTCGGCAAAGGCCTTTTCTTCTTCGTCCGGTTTTTCGATGCCGGCTTCCTGAAGGCTTTGATAGAGAATTTTTTCAAGGCTGCGGTTTGGAATATAATTGGAGCAGGCCTTATCAAACTCAATGGTAAGCTCTGTTTCTGTCATCAGAGCCGCGCCCTCCGCGATTTTGCAAACCCGCTTGTAGATTTCATCCACCTGCTGAACCTTTGGCGCGCGAATCAGATACAGCACTTCAGCGTCTGCTTGTACGACATTTGGCGAGATGCCCCCTGTGTTGGTGATGGCGTAATGCATCCTGGCTTCCGGCACAACATGCTCGCGAAGGTAATTCACACCCACGTTCATGAGCTCAACCGCATCCAGGGCACTTCGTCCAAGATGAGGCGAGTTCGCCGCATGTGAGGATAAACCTTTAAATCTAAAATAAACTTGGTAGTTTGCGAGACTGGAAAGGCTCATGATGCTGTTGGCCGGAGAAGGATGCCATGTTAAGGCTGCGTCCACCCCTTCAAATACTCCTTCACGGACCATGAAGGTTTTTCCGGAACCGCCTTCTTCACCCGGACAGCCAAAAAACTTTACAGTCCCAGGCAGATTGTTTTCTTCTAAATACTTTTTTGCTGCACAGGCTGCCGCAAAAGCGCCGGTCCCAAGCAGATTATGCCCGCAGCCGTGACCGACTTTCAGCTCGGTTGGCTCGTACGAAGTCTTGTTGGGCACCTGCCCCAATCCGGACAGAGCATCAAACTCCCCGAGAAAGCCAATAACAGGGGCTCCGCTTCCATAGGAAGCTACAAACGCGGTTTCAATGTTTCCGGATTTGCGTTCCACCTGAAAGCCTGCTTTTTCGCACTCAGAAGCTAAAAATTCTGCTGATGCATACTCTTCAAATCTAGTTTCCGGATGATGATAGATATACTCACTGATTTTTTCAAACGTCTCTTTGTTCTCTGTTAAAAATGTTTTTGCAAAGTTGTTCGACATGATTTCCTCCTTTAATTTAAATGGCTGATCCGCCTTTTAAGATGTGAATGTAAGCATCAACCGCAACTAGTAAAGCCTCTTCCTCGAAATCGAATTGAGGATGGTGGTGAGGATAATCAAGCTTCGTTCCAAACAGCATAAACGTAGCTTTGCCGCCATGCGTCTGGACCCTATTCATCATAAAGCTGACATCTTCAGATCCGGAGACAGGGACTGAAGGAAGCACTTCTTTCACAAGCTCGCTTGATGCACACCATTCGGTGATTTTGGGTATCAGCTCTTTATCACAGACAACCACTTCCGTAACTCCGACTGCTTCGATTGTGCAGGACACATCATGCATATCTGCTGCCGCCTTAATAATCCGGGTCGCTTTTTCAGCCATATATTGAGCAATCTCCGGTGTCTCACCCCGCACTTCTATTTCCATATAACTGTCTCCCGGGATGATGTTCCGGCCGCTGCCTGCAGCAAGCTTCCCAACATTCACCCTGGTGACGCCATCATGATGGCGCGGAATGCCATAGAGGTTGTTAGCAGCCGTTGTCGCCGCCAATAAAGCATTTTTCCCGAGCTCCGGATTAATGCCGGCATGTGAGGAAACACCTTTAAAATAAGCATTGTATTTAGTTGAAGCCAGGAATCCCGGCGTTGTGGCTGCAATTGTTCCAACGGGCAGGGACTTAATGCCGATGTGGCCTGAATAAAAATAATCGACATCATCAAGCCAGCCCTTGTCTGTCATTGCCCGAGCCCCTCTTCCACCTTCTTCAGCCGGCTGAAACAAAAGGGTAAAGCGGCCCTTTAGTTGATCCCCATGGGAAGAAATATACTGGGCTACCCCAAGTCCGATGGCAGTATGTCCGTCATGTCCGCACGAGTGCATCACATTCTCTTCTTTCGAGCCAAATTCGTATTTGGCTGGACGATGTGCAGGATCTGCAGATTCTTTTATCGGCAGTGCGTCAATATCAAAGCGGAATCCAACATGGTCTCCGTTTCTTCCAGTATCCCAGACTGCCACAAGCCCGGTATTTCCGCCGCGCATTTGGTCGAGCCAGGACTCTTCAACACCCCAATCCCTCGCCTTCTTCTCTTGAGCTTCAAGATCAGCTTTTGCAGGAAGCCCCATACGGGAATTCTCGACAAGCGCGTCTTTCCCTAAATAAAGCTTGAAACCCATCTTTTCCAGTTCTTTTCCGATTCTGTATGTAGTGATGTACTCCATGAACCCCAATTCAGGCAGTGCATGCAAAGTGCGCCGCCATTTGATCAGCTGGGGAGTTATTTCCTTTAAAAAGATGCTGTCCATCATGATCCCCCTTGTTGAATATTATTTCGGACATTTTCCGTTTCATTACCTTAAATGTATTATACACATGTTATTAGAAAATTCAAAGTAAACTTTTAACTATTAAAATTTGATTGAATGAATTTTTATACAACATGAGCGGAATTTAGCAAATCTTTAGTATAATCCTCCCTATTCACCCCCTGACTTTCTCCCTATTTTTACCTAAAAAGTGTAATTTTCCACGTTTAAACTGTAAAAATATAACTCTATCCGCTAAAATAAGGGATATACTCTGAATGGCACATTCCTTTAGGGAGGACATTTAACAAATGCACAAGAAAACAAAAATTTTACTCTGCAGTGTCGGCATATCATTAATGCTTGGAGGATGTTCTGGTATGAATAGCGCAAATAACAATCAGGAAAGTGAAAAATCAAAAGAAACACAGGCTGCTCCTTCTGAAGAATCACAAATCAGCGTTCAAGATTATACTGGTGAAGGCTATGCACTCCCATACGGAAAAGAAACCGATAAAATTGCTGATGAAAGCCTTGATCAGATAGAGGAAGCAACAATCAAGTTTTTTAAGGAGAAATATAAGACCGATGTAACGGTGCATAATGTTGTTGGAGCTAAGGATGGGGCCACTGTGTTTGTAGAATCCAAAGGTGAGCCGCATTTCTACACTTATGCTGTAGTACCAATTGATGAACTAGAAAAGAAAGTGATGACAGAAGAGATATGGGCGGACGAATTCCAGGTGGAAAATGCCATTAAAGGCGGATTGTATCACATGATCTTTAAAGAGGAGTTCAAACAGCTTGACAAATATCTTGAGACTCTTGCAGCAGATGGTCAGGTTACTGGAAAAACTAAAGAAGCACTTCAAAATGTTGGAGGACAGGGTTTCTCAACTCCTTATTACTTTATTTCGATGAGGAGTAAAGAAGCAGCTATTAAACCTGTATATGATCTTTACATGAAAAACCCTGATGAAAGTAAAGAAAATCTCAGGAATGCTTTTGAAGACAGTTCATTCGCGGCCGACAACCTTTTCATTAATATACAATTATTTATGGCCGATAAAAATGCAAAACCAAACAAAGAGCTATTCGATCAAATCACAAAAGATCTTGAGGAAATGACTTCAATTCCTAGAGGTTCATATAGTTTTGTCCTAAATGATAATTTTATTGATAAACAGAGCTCCAGCGGTATGGGAGATAATTCACTGGATTTACTGAAGGATATTACCAAAGAATAAAGCAGGTGAATAGATGAATACACTTAATGGTTCACCAAATATAAACGAAAATATTTCAATAAACAATGATAAAGATTTAGTTGAGCTAGCTGGCTACTATGCTTATACCTATCCAAAAAAGGGGGATATTCTAAATGTAAATGGAATTGAATATCAGGTTCGCCACGAGCATTATAAAGATCCAACTGGGCTTGATGCAATGACAATCGTCAATATGGAGACAGAAGAAATATCCATCATTTATGTTGGAACAGATGCACATGGTGAATATGGCAAGCAGGATATTCTTACAGATGCTCAGCTTTTAAGTGACCTGACACCTGCGCAGCTAGCTGAAGCAAGAAATTATTTTAATGAAATGAACGAAAAATATAAACAATTTGGCGGCGTCCAATCGATTGCAGGAAATTCTCTCGGGGGCGGCTTAGTAGGTGCAGTGGCTATTGAAAATCCGGAGGTCAAGGCAGTTACACTTAACCCCGCTCTCCTTCCTGAGGGCATGATGGATCCTAATAAAACTTATGACAACATCACAAATTATTTCAGCAGCTACGATGTGCTGACTCAGACTTTGATTGCATTAAATCTACATGGCAGGATTCCAGGTAAACAGTATGAAATCTTCAATGGGATCCCAGAATTATCAAAGCTTGGTACAAACCACACAGGCTATTTGAGGAATGAAGATGGCACTCAGTTCTATGTAATTGGTGAAGTCGGCAAGCCAGGCTATGGCAAAATCCACATCGATGCGGATGCCCATATCGTGTCCAGCATTTGGACTGGAGTACCGCTCTATGGCGGGCACTCAGAACGCATAGAGATCAACAAGGAGAACCTGGACCTTCTTGCTTCCTCCCTGCAAAATCATGTTACGGAAAGATTGAATCTTGCTCACGAATACCTGGGCAATTCGGTTGCCATTGTAGAGGATGAAGGAAATCGTTATTATGAACGGCTCAGCCGCCTGCAGGGGATTTTCGAAGAGATGTTTGAAAATCTGATCAGTGAACCGCTATTTATGGGGATTACTTCGATCAGCAATCGATTAACGGCTGAAATAGATCATTTAGTTTCTTTATTAAATGTGGCGGAAAGTCATGCTAAATCACTGAACTATATACTGAACTCCCCGCCTGCCGAGCTGCTTGAACATATTTTCCGGACGAACGTCAGTGTGGAAAGCATCTTTAATGAAATACGTAGCTTTTTGTATGATTTGAAAGCAGATGTTCAGGATCTCTCCAAAAGCCTTATCCAGATTATTTCCAATAAAATCCCGGAACTGTTTGAGGGCGGAAAAGAACTCTGGTATGATGCTGTAGTCAGTGAGTTAAAAGCCCATTATGGGATCGTCAACAATAACAGGGATAAGCTTCTTTCACATATCAGCGAATACCAGAAACAAGTCCAGGACGTTGCCGCTAATTTTCATGACCGGGACCTTTCCCTCGGGCATTCTATCAGAAGCAAATCCTCTCATTCCAATTCAATATCCGTACAGGGAAAGAATACGTATAAACTGGAAGATTCCCCCTATATGGAGCTGAGGATGAAGATTAAGGAATTCCAGATGGATACTGCTTATACTGCCTTTACCAGATCAACTCATGCACTCCTCTTGCCTTTATTGCATAAAGCATGGGTAATCACTCTGAATATTGAAAATGCATTGGAACTCCTATCAAGCACCATCAAAGGCGCAACCAAATTCGCTTTGGACTATACCATCCCCGGCAAATTATTCGGCCTGTTTTCGGACTTTGATGATAAAATCAGAAACAGTGTCAACAACGCGCTGGAGCCTTTGGACGAATTTGCTGGCACTATTGAAGGCATTCGAAAAGGCTTAGACCGATTAATGATAGAATTCCCTACTCTTTTAGAGAATTTTAGGCCTTATGTCGAGACAGCCATTTTCAACAATAGCGGCTACTATAATGTCCACCTCTACAACCTCGCATCCATTGCTATTTTAAAAGAGATGGAAATGCTATTTGATGATGTGGTTTATCAATTAGGAAACCATAAAGCAGAAGCGATAGATGCTTTGTGCGAGGTATCCAAAAAGGTGAAGAGTAATATGGGGATTCTGTATGAACAAGTAGATCGCGGAACGATTAATTAATAAGATTATTAAACCGAGCTGATCCAGCTCGGTTTTCTATTATAAAATTCAACCCAATTTTTATTTATATAAGTCTATTTGAAAAGTCCAATTGTCTATTTGCAAAATTGATTGTTCTATTTGCAATTTCTCTTATCTAATTGCAGATTTCCTTATTCTATTTGCAGTTCACCATAATTCAATCAAACATTTGATTGAATTATTTAGGCTGCCTTTCCAAATATCCCTCTAACAGCTCCTTAAAAAGCTCATTTAATTCCTTATTTTTCTGGTCCTTCAACCATTCCACCTGGCTTATGGGCAGGTTTAATTTAAGTGTGATTTTTTCATTCGGCATTTCCACTTTTCGGATCTCTTCCAGCGTAATGTCAGCTTCAATGTCAGGAAAGTCCTGATGGTCCTCACCTATTCTTAAGATACTTTCGTATGATTCATCCGGATCAAGTTCGCAAAATAAGCTTAGCCGAGGCAGTTCCCCAGGTACAGCCTTTAGAAACATAAACGAACTAATCAGTCCGCCGTCTTCCAGTTCTATTTCTGTAATAAGGCTTTCCCTGTTCTGATATTTTCTTAGAGTAACTTCACTCACAATCATATCCACTTCCAGCGTACATCCTGCCGACGATTCAAAGATATAGATGGCACTGTTAAACACATAGATTTCTTCCCCATCCAGGTTTATTGATTTCATACCAGCCATACTTTTTTCCCCCGATACCCATTTAATTTAAATTAATCATATCAGAAATCACTATTTATGTGAGACGGAAAACGCATTCCTTCGTTCCATGCTAAAAAAGCTCTACTGAAAAACTCTACTGATCTCAAACAATCGCTTGATTATAAAATAGTCTCCAAAATCCTAAATAATTCCTACTAATATAAATAGGTGCTGGGTAACAAATTATCGAAAAGGTTCATCACTTATAAACCATACAAATCTTCCTGGCCCCTAAGAATTATCCAATTTAATCCAATTAACTTTTTTCTAACTATTCCCAGTGAAATTCTAGTATATTTACCTAGGGTAATAGCCCTACACTTTTAAGATTCATACATCAGGGGGAAACAGCTTTGAAAAAGTTAGTCATTTTATTTTTAATTATTTTCTTATCAGCCTGTTCAGCAGATGAACAAAGGGTGGAAGAAATGATCGACCGTATGGCAGCCTCAGAGGAACTCAGTGAAATTTTATCCTTTGGATATGTAATTGAAATTGAAAATGATGGTACAAATGTCTTATATGACCTCCATTTAACAGTGGAAGATACATACGATGCAATGACTTATTCCGAACAAAAGGAAATCTTCGAAAAAGTCATCTCTTACTTGGAAAATGAAACGGAGAGTGCATCAGGGGATTTAGATTGCGGAGAAGATTATACATGCTCCATCCGCAACCTTGAACTTTCTACCTATTCCAGCGAGAATGAATATTTAATAGAATATGGACCTTCAGTCTATGCCATTTCAAAAAATGGCGAGCCATATGAGGATGAAACGGAAGTGGCAGCAGAAGAACCTGCTGAACAGAGCGCTGATGCTGTAACAGAATCGGGTGATGAAGCAGAAGTCGCAGATTCCGGCAGCACTGAGACAGATTCGTTTATAGAAACAGCCTCCTATCCGGACACTGATTTTTCAACTGCCGACGGTGAAGATTGGGTTCAACTAACGGATGATGAGAAATATTCCATGGTGTCACAAGCAATGGATACCTTCAATTCATCCGGAAAGTTCGTAATTACTGAAGGACCTGAATGGTTTTTAGACGCACTTAATGCTTTTTATGGAGATGGAACGACTGCAGAGGACCAAGCGGTCTCAGCTGAAAAAGTGTCCGATATGATGCTTATGTCCGGTTTGGCTGGAGGCGTGTTTGTCGAGTAAAGGTATGAAGCCGAGAGTTCGGAGGATTTGTCTGAATCGCAGATAGCAAATATCATTTGCGCCGGCGTTTAAGGTTATATGAGTCGCTTAACCAAACTGCACAGATTTATAAGACAGCTTCGAAAGAGAAGCTAAAATGGGTTAATCCGTAAAATATTTAAGGAGATGCTTTGGGCATCTCCTTTTGAATGTATGGCATATATTATAAAAAAATATTAATGATAGGATTAACGTCTTTCTATCTATAACTCCTCTTCAGCAAAATACTATGCAGATCCGAACGATTATCCCCCTTAAATGAAAAGTAAACCTCATAATAGCCAAGGTCATAATACATCATCCAATGACCGTCCATTTCGCTGATGCCTTCCCAGGATGGTTTTCCAACTGTATTTTTAATAATATAGGGTGTCAAAGGAGTCAATCCATCATTGGCCCACATGAACGCTGTAAATTTCGGATCGTCTTCCCAGCTTGTAAAATAGATATAGTTCCCAAATTGCCTTCCATATCCTCCTTCATAATATCCTTCCCATGAAGGAGTGTTTCCGAAGTAATCATACACATCATTCAAATCATCATTATTAAGTGAAAATGGCTGTCCTTTCATAACGCCCTGTTTAGCTAGCTTTAGAAAATCTCCTTCATCAAAAAATACAATTCTGGCAAGCTGGCTGCGCTTTGTTTTGGAGGGTGTCTCGTATTTAATAGAGGATGATTTTTTGACAAAAGCACCTCCGCCTACTCCATATACACCGCCATTTTGATCTTTATAGGAATACACCCGATAAATATTTCCCTTTCGGAGGGTTTTAATCGTAATTAATTTGCCTTTTTCATACTTGAAAAGAGCTGTATCCTGAAGGATGGTGACCCTCCCTATCTGGCCTTGAATGAGAATGGAGTTATCCCATTTAACGCCGATTGGGGCAGATCCTGCCTGAGCCTCTTTATCGGAGAACAGCAGTAAAGCTATTGCAAGGGAAAACATAACTAGTAATTTGCCTATTTTCATAATCAAACCTCCTGCTTATTTCCTGATTTCCTACTGATATGCATATGTTAGACTGAAGATAAAAATGCAGGAATAAGAGCCTAAAATATGATGAATCATGCCAAATGATAGATGCCTATGGAAGTTCCATCGTGTATGATGAGGTTTAAAAAGAGGTGAAATAATGCCAAAATATATAAAGTTCTTATTGGTTCTGATCGGTATGGCTATTTTATTTCATGGCAATCCCGCTCAGGCTGCAGACATAGACTGCAATGATATCAGAACCGGCACAAAAGTCTGGTGGGATGGCTCAGAGCTCCGTCCCGGACAAATCGGCAGGATCACTGTGCTTAAGGATACGCCACTCTATAAGTTAAACGGAGAACAGCTGAGTTACAGCCGCACTTTAAAAGCAGGAGAGGTTTATCGCGTGTACGCCTTTAAACCGGGTCTGTTGAGTGTTGGAGGCGGATTGTATGTGAAACGGGATACCTTGATCAGCTATCAGACTCCTTCTAAAATTAAGCTGCAGATCGTGGCATGCGTCTACAAGAAAGATACACAGCTGAAAAGTGAAGCACAGCAGATGATTGTCGTGAAGAAATCATCAGTGAAAACAGCCGCCACTCTGCAAACCTATCAAAAACAAAACGGGAAATGGATGCAGGCTTCTTCGCCTGTTGCGGCAGTGATAGGAAAAGAAGGCATGGGAAAGACAAAAGAGGGAGATGCCAGGACTCCTTATGGAACCTATAGGCTCGGAACCTCATTTGGGTGGGGACCGAAGCCCTCAGGCATGAGCTACCCATTTAAGGCTATAACTTCTAACGATTACTGGGTCGATGATGTATCCTCGGCGGACTATAACAAATGGATCACTTACACCGGAAACCCGTATACACGCTGGCAATCCTTCGAAAGAATGAACCATCCTCTCTATAAATATGGAATTGTCATTAGATACAATGAAGATCCCATTATAAAAGGAGAAGGCAGCGCAATCTTTTTGCATATCAAAACTTCTGGTACTGCTTACACATTAGGCTGTACAGCCATAGCGGAAAAAGAATTAGTGAAAATTCTGCAGTGGCTGGAGCCTGCTAAGAAGCCGATTATTGTCATGGAATAGAAAAAGGAGAGCCGCTCACGCTCTCCTTTTTCTCCTTTTATTTAAGTCTCACATAATCCAGGTTAGATCGGTTTCCTTCTTTAAAGAAGAAATACAGATCATAATAACCGCAATCATAATACATGTACCAGGTACCGTCCATTTCACTGATGCAGGCAAAGCCTCAAAATCGGAATATTACCTCAAAATGACAAAAAGAAGGGCTTCCTCAAGAATTATAATATTCTTCTGTCCTTTGCAGCATTTCCTTCGAAGGTGTTTCATACTTAATATAGCCATCCATATTGGTTATCCAATAGCCGCTTCCGACATTATACTGGCCGCCATAAAGAGTATCATATCCATACACCCGGTACCGTTCGCCCGGCTGCAAAATACGGACAAAGGTCAGCCTGTTATTTGCATCGCGTTTCCAAAGATTAATTCTTTTGAGTATACTAATTCTGCCGATTTGGCCCTGCTTCATCTCAACTCCATCCCAGTATGGAGGCTTTGGAGTTTTTTCTTTCAAATTGAATGCCCGAACCAGCCCATTCACATGGCCTTGAGCAATTCTCTCAATATAAGCCTGCTGTTTTAATTTCGCAGCATCTGAAGCATTATCAATGAACCCATTCTCTGTAAGCAACGCCGGCATCCGGCTTTCTCTAAGCATATGCAGATTTCCCTGCTTTTTTCCCCGATCTGAGAAGCCTGTCTCCTTTAAAACTTCTTCATGTATGATATTTTGATAGGTTACTGCTGCACCTGCAGCACCTGGAAAAATATAATCTTCGTAGCCGCTTGCAGCCCCATTGAATGCATTGATATGAACAGAAAGAAGAAATTCTGCACCCCATTCGTTTGCTGAATCAGTCCGCTCCTTTAATGGCACAAACACATCGGTTGTACGGGACATCTTAACTTCGGTGTTTTGGTACTGGGAGAGCATATCCCTAATCATTACAGAAATCTGCAAAGTGAGATTCTTTTCAAGAAGACCGTTGCCAGTTGCACCTGAATCGCTGCCGCCATGACCTGGATCAATAAAAATTTTGACCACTCTTATCACCTCTAAGTTAATATATTGTGAATAGAGTCACACTGCTTGTACATATGCCTTCTTCTAATAAAAAAAGGGCACTCTGCCCTTTAATTCACATAGTTTATAATCTTTTTATCATAGTTTATATAATAGCCGCTTCCAAGATCGAGCTTGCTGCTGTCTATCTTATACACGCGGTATACTTCATTCTTTTTAAGTGTACGGACAGCTTTACCGTTTCTATCATAAAGAACAGTATTTTGCTTGAGTGTTGCTGTACCCAAATAATAGGTCTGATTGCTTCCTTTTTTAATATAATATCCGCCGCCCACGTCATAACGGTTATTATCATAGCTGTAAACGCGGATCGTTTCTCCCCTTTTCAGGTACCGTTTGATTTTGTTATCCGGACCGTAAAGAGGAATATTTGTATCCTTTATGTATACTCTGCCGATATAAATTCCAACTTTGCTGCTGTCTCCCTTAACAAGGTAGCCCCCGCCTACATCATAATAGCTTCCCTTCACACCGTACACACGATAATGAACATCCTTTTGCAAGGTATTATATAATTTGCCATCCGGTGTATACATAGCCACATTTCTGCGTGGAACCAGTTTCGCTACCGGCAATTTATGATTGGAAGGCAAAGAAACATTAGGAATCTGGAGAGTCATTTTCTCCATATTATTGTAGATTGCCAGAATCTCCTGGCCGTAATTATTTCCCGGTACCGCCCAGCGGCCATTCAGATCTGTCCATTTTGGCGCTATCCCACGTGTAACGAGATGAAAACGCGGATCGACATTCTCCGTAACTAATGGCTCTTTTGAAGCATATGCCTTTAAATGCTGAATCTGAGCACGAACCCCTTCCTCAGCCGTCTTAAAAAAGGCTCCCTTTACACCGCCGCCAGTCGTGCCAATACCGGCATAATTATTTTGTTCGGGAATTACATCTCCGCCAAATTTAAAATAACCCGTCTCTTTAATCGCCTGGGCAAATGCAATATCACCGCGAATTCCTTCAATGCGCCCAGTATTCAAATAATAATCTGCCAGCTGATATATAGTTACTCCCTGGAGCAGTGGGGTTGGATTGTGCATCAAAACAAAATCCCCCATCTGGCTGGAAGTCAGCACCGGTGAACCAGCAATATTTTCATTTTGACCCTGCGCATAAGAGCTGGATGAAAAGCTGCTCAGCATAAGAAATAACAATATGACAAAAGTAATAGAATTAAAACTTTTATGCACCAAAAATCCTCCTTAATTTACAAAATATGACTAAATGCTATTATAACAGAATAGGAGAATGAAAGGAGGTAAAAGTTTTAGGTCCTTTATACTAAAACCTGTGGATCAAAGACCTTTAATTGTATGATTCTTATATACACGCTACTTGAAATGAGGAATTCCCCTTCCGAACCTTCAATCTCCTTCACTCTTCCAATGGATATCTCTCTTTGATATACCACTCTTTTCTCTGTGTAAGAGTTATAGAATGATTGTCCTCCTTGTTATAAGACTGGATTTTGAAATTCCTTCAGTATCTAGAATATAACCAAATGTCACTTCTGCGGGAACATTGTCCTAGGATCATATAGGGAAGGCATCCTTTCCCCCTAATCAACTGATCTATCACTTCGTTATTCAATATAGTAAAAATTTCCAAGTTATAAATTTCCTAAAATTGTTATAATGTTCATATTCTAGTAAGAAAGAGGAGATAAAATGAAGAAATTTTCAAGCATTTTTTTGGCGATGTTAGTATTTTTCACACTTAACCTCTCTGCTGATGCTGCCTCATCAAAAGTATGGTGGGATGGTGCTGAATTAAAACCAGGTCAAATTGGAAGAGTTACAATCATAAAAGGTGCAACATTATTTAAATTGGAAAATACTTATCTTCAACCTATCCGACAACTTGAGCCTGGAGAAGTATTTCGCGTATATAAAACTAAAACAGTGCGTTTTGTACCGCTTTATGGATTAGGCGGTAACTATTTTGTTGCGCAGGAACCCGGCACTACTCCTGGTTATTTAAGATACGAAACACCTTCAAAAGCAAAACTTGCATTAGTAAATAAGAAATAGTCACCGAAAGTCTATTTGGGATTTTACATATTCAAATAAGAAAGCTCCCGGATATACACCAATACAAAGCTTGTTATTTAAGACTTCCATTGATTCTGCCTGTCCAATCTTTAAATGTTCTGCTGTTTCATTCGTCTGCTGATTATAGGCACTTACCAGTCCTGAGAAAAACGCATTAGAAATAATCTGCCCGCGGGGAACCACGTTCAATATTGTAGATTGGAATAGACTGGCGAGGCAGATTCAGTTTGCTCACCTGCAGATCACCATTCTCGGGGTATATAATGGTAAATACTTAGCAATAAAATAAAATTTATGAATTGAGCTGCAAGGAGCAGCTCTTTTATTATTTTTTTGGGAATTTGAACAATTCTCTCCCTTAAAATCGTTTATATAGTGAAAGGGGAATCAAAATGCATGCACACAATAATATTACTGAATATTCGATTGAACAATATGCTCAATTTCTTGAAGAATTAATGAATACATACGGCAATGAATTGACATTTCTTGCTTATTCATATCTTAAAAATATTGAGGATTCCAAGGATATTGTACAAAACGTCTTTGTTTCTGCTTATCAGAACATAGAAAGGCTTCAGAGCAAAGAATATGTGAAGACGTGGCTTTTTAGGGTAACGATCAATAAATGTAAGGATCATTTAAAAAGCTCTTTTGTTAAACGAATAGTCCTGCTCGGGACAAATCCGGAATCAGAAGAAAAAGCTGCTTCCCTGGATAAGGAAATGATGGAAAAGGAGATTGCATATTCAATAAGAAAGGCTGTATTTAAGCTGCGTGTGAGATATCGTGAAGTTATTATGATGAAGTTTTTTCAGGATTTATCCATTAAGGAGATAGCGGAAATTTTAAACCTTCCAGAAGCTACTGTCCATACAAGATTGCGCAGGGCTAAAGAACAGCTGGGCCCGATTCTTGAACAGGAGGTTTTTACAAATGAATGACTCGCGCTTAAGCAAAAATAAGATATTAACAAAAGAAGAGATAGAAAAATTAACATTTACAGAAAAAGACAAAAAAGCTGTGTTTTCAAAAATTCATAATAAGATTGATACTAGAAAATTTACACTAAAAACAAAAACCGCTTTTATTTTGACCCCGCTTTTGATTACGGCTTTTACACTTATCGTCATGCTGCAAAGTCCGATGAAGCAGCAGGTACTTGCTGCATTTCCATTTCTTGAAACGTTTTTTAGTGAACATGGAGACGAAGGCCAGAAGGAAGCAGCCAAAACGAATGAGGTTCAGCATGTTAATCAAACCGCAGATGATAAAGGAGTAAAAATAGAATTTAAAGAAATATTCTATGATGGCGCAAGAATATCTGCTATCTACTCCATTCAGGCTCATTCCGGGAGATATAAAGGGCAGGATCTAGATTTTTTTGTATTTAATATGAATGTGAATGGTAAGGCTTTGAATGAATATGGTTTTGAAGGCGGCAAAACAGTTGAGGTAGATAACAATCAATACGTGAAAGTCCAAAATATCGCGATCGACCAGCCATTACCAGAAAAATTTACACTTGATTTGTCTATTCAAGAGCTGATTCCAACAGAAGCACCAGGAAGCCAAACACTTAAAGGAAACTGGAATTTTTCTTTCTCGGTCGAAAGAGCCGGCGAAAGCTACCTTTATACTCCTAATATTACCAAAAGGGCAGACTTTGGTGAATTAAAGGTAAGGAATATCATATTCGCCCCAAGCGGCCTGGAGCTGAACTTTGAAAGAAAACAAAAAACTGAATTAATCAGCGAAACGGGGATGCTAGATTACAGAGTATTCGATGATAACGGGAAAGAGATAAAACAAATTAACTCTGCAGGTGAATCGTTTAGGTATAAATCAGGCATCGGAACAGGAGTAAGCAGCAGCCTTCATATACCGGTGAAAGAAATCCCGGAAAGCATTACCATTAAGCCTTTAGCTTTTAATTTTAATATTGAACATGCCCCTCATACAATCAGCATTACTGAGAAACTGCCAATTTTTCTGCCACAAGGAGAGAATGGCGGAATTCTAATAAAAAAGATTGAAAAAAAGCAGAAAGAAACCTGGGTATATTTTGATGTCAAAGGGGAATTCGTTGAGATAAGAAAAAACTTATTCTTTATGCATAAAATAAAGGAAAATAATCAGGCAGACTCTATTGAAAAACAAGATTTCAAAACTAATAACAATCGGAAAAATCAGCTTATTAAATTTAATGTACCATATAGCGAAGATCTGGTATTTGGATCATTTAACAGCGTTCCTGAGTGGATAGAGGAATGGGAAATGAAAATTCCCATTAACAAAGACGAATTAAAGAAGATGAATGATAAATAGGGAAAGCTTGAGGATATCCTCAAGCTTTTTATCATAGAGGTTAATGTGCATATGATACTATTGGAATGCCCTTTACTTACAGCTACTGGTAATCATATCCCTAATTGTAAAAGCTCGCTATAATTTTTGCAGCTTGTAATGCCAAGCAATTTTGTACCGATCAGCAAAGAGCTTTCACATCTCCATAAGACCGCTTTTGTCTAAGTGCCTGATCTGTAATAATAGCTGGCTGCGGATCAACCAATAATGTTAATAGAATTGTTGTAATACCATTAATCATACCGGAAGAGGCAGAAGCAGACAGCCGGTGTTCCTCAGGCACAAAAGAGGCTGCATAATAAGCAGATAAAACACCAATCGTATACTTTAGAAAATATCCTGAGAAAAGTAGGAATTCATAGTATACCGTAGCAGTTTAACGGCAGTTTAGTTTAGTATCCACATTCTAAGACATCCAGTTTTTTATCCTAATACACCCCAAACCACTTACCAATAAATTCCTTTACTATTTTTACCCAAATTATACCATCATCATTTCAACCCCCGTTGCTTTAGTACGTATCCAAGAATTAGACGACACAAGGGTAAAATGATCAAGTAGATTATAATCAAAAACAAAGCAACCAGCCAGTGGACTGGTAGCTTTTGTTTAATACTAATATTCAGCTGCAGGTTTATAGTAAGCTGAGAAAATTTACAGGAGTCACTTTTTGCTAATTTAATCCCTATCTTCCAAAATTAAGATTACAAATAGTCAGAGAAGCATCGGGATATTTAACAACCGGAGAAGTCTCAAATTCTCACCTCTTTAGCCCTTTTGTAAAATAAGATTCTTACGGGTCTGGCAGACACCCAGCACACTTTCAATGACTCGTTCCTGCTGTTCTTCTGTAAGATTTGAACCTGATGGAAGACAGATCCCAGTATTAAAGAGTTCTTCAGAAACACTTCTAGTAGATGTATGAGAAAAATATTCTGCTCCTTTAAATAATGGCTGAAGATGCAGCGGCTTCCACACCGGGCGTGCTTCAATATTCTTGTCAGCAAGAGCATTTATTATATCAATAGGGGTTAATCCCAGCATTTCTGAATCAATTGTCAGTGTAGTCAGCCATCTGTTATGCAGCGTGTTTTGAAGTTCGGGCATAAAAGTGATGCCTTCTATATTCCCCAATGCCTCTTTGTAACGTTTAAATACTTCCTGCCTTGCTTTTATCCTTTCGTCAAGCACCTTTAGCTGTGCTCTGCCGACTCCAGCCAAAATATTGCTCATTCGATAGTTATTCCCTATTTGGCTATGCTGGTAATGGGCAGCCGGATCCCGCGCTTGAGTAGCCAAAAAACGGGCACGCTGCAGCGCTTCTTCATCATTAGAAACGAGCATCCCTCCGCCAGAGGTAGTGATAATTTTATTTCCGTTGAATGAATAAACTCCAAATTTGCCAAATGTTCCGCTCTTCCGGCCTTGATATTCTGCTCCAAGAGATTCTGCGGCATCCTCAATTACCGGAACATTATAGTGATTGCAAATAGCCAGCAGCTCATTCATTTTTGCACTTTGACCATATAAATTAACAATAATGACCGCTTTTGGGCGTTTACCGGCGGTTGTCTCTCTGACTATTGCTCTCTCCAATGCATCTGGGGACATATTCCAGGAGTCAGGCTCAGAATCAATAAAGACTGGCTCCGCTCCCTGGTATAAAATGGGGTTAGCACTTGCAACAAAGGTTAGGGAGGAACAAAATACTGTATCTCCCTGCTGTACATCCAAAAGGCGGAGAGCCAAATGAATGGCTGCTGTTCCCGAGCTGACAGCAGCAGCATCGCGGACTCCTGCATATTCGGCAAGTTCTTTTTCAAAAGCGTCCACATTTGGTCCAAGGGGGGCAATCCAATTTGTTTGAAATGCTTCATTTATGTATTTCTGTTCCTCCCCGCTCATATGAGGAGGAGAAAGAAAAATCTTTGATGGCTCTGCCATCCGCTTCACCTCGTTTTGGTTTTGACTATTGATTACTCTTGCAGGTGCACCCACTGCAGTAATATAGTCAGGAAGATCCCTGTTAATAACAGAGCCCGCACCAACAATGGACCACTTTCCAATTCTCTTTCCCGGAATAACAGCAGCCCCTGCTCCTATGTGTGTACCATTTCCAACCTGAACATTCCCCGCTAAAATAACCCCAGGGGAAATATGTGCATAATTGCCAATCCTATTATCATGCTCAATCACTGAAGACGAATTTAAAATGGTATGTCTGCCAACGGCTGCGTCCGCATTTACAATACTGTTAGCCATTACGGCTGTCCCATCTCCCAGTCTTGCGGAAGGACTTATTACAGCCGAGGGATGAATAAGCGTTGCAAAATGAGCATTGGCCGCCAAAAGCTCTTCATCGATTTTTTTCCGGGCGGCATTATCCCCAATAGCTATAAAAAAATAAGGATTCTCTTCGGCAATCAGCTGGTGTGCGTAAGAAATAGAAGCGAAGGTTATTCCGTTAAGATTAGCCGGCTCATTATATTTATCATCCAGAATACTTATGATTTCATATTCTCCAGCCGCTTCAATTAAATCCCTGATGACTTTGAAATGACCGCCTTCTCCTATAATGGCAATTGGCTTCATAATGGCTTTCCTGCCTTATGTCCAGAAAATTTCTCGATCGTCACATGTCCCTGCTGGCTGATTCCCTCGCGCTTGAACACTTTATAAACAGTCAGGAAAATTATTTTTATATCGAGAAAAAAAGATTGATGATTCACATACCATACGTCTAATTTGAATTTTTCCTCCCATGAAATAGTGTTCCGCCCATTTACCTGTGCCCAGCCAGTGATACCTGGCCTCACTTCATGGCGGCGTTCCTGTTCAGGCGAATACAACTCCAGGTATTCCATTAATAATGGACGGGGACCCACCAGGCTAAGGTCTCCTTTTACTACATTAAATAATTGAGGCAATTCATCAATGCTGAATTTCCGCAGCATCTGCCCCAATGGCGTTATCCTTTCCTCATCCGGCAGCAGGTTTCCATTCTCATCCCTTTCGTCTGTCATCGTACGGAATTTATAGACAAAAAATGGCCTGCCATATAATCCTGGCCTCATTTGCCTGAAGAGAACCGGCGATCCCAATTTCATCCGAATAAGCAAAGCAGCAAGTAATAAAAGAGGGGACAGGATTATTAATCCTATCAAAGAACAGCTAAAATCAAATAATCTTTTCATCTGCTTCCTCCTTATAAATATCCTGATAAATATAGTTTTCAAGCTGATCTGATAGCACTTCCCAGGAATAATGCTTTCTCACATAATCTTTTAATAGCCTGCTATCGTGTTTAAGCTCCTCCGGATTATTGAAGTAATGCATAATGGCACGTTCATTTTCTTTCATTACATTGCTTGCTTGTATACCGGGGACATCCATTAAAGAACCTACATCCCTGGGACTTGCCATCATGATTATAGGAAGCCCTGCAGCCATATAATCATAAATTTTATTCATGCTGAAACCCCACTTATATAAAGGGGAATCCATAATGGAAATAATGCTCATGTTAGCCCTATTCAGCAGATAAGGTATCTCCGACTTTGGAATTGAGTCTGCAAAAGTGATATTTGTCATTCCCTTTTCGTTAGCAATGGACATTAATTCTTTCTTTCTGGCACCGTCTCCAACCATTATAAGATGAAGCTTAGGATTATCCTCCAATCTGGAAAACAGTTCAATGACCGGTTCCAGATGATTAGCAATTCCATGTGATCCGGTATAGACAACCACAAATTTATCTTCTATACCTTTGAAAATGCGATCCACAGAATCTGATCTTTTGAATTGGTGATAATTTGACAGGTCAACCCCATTTGGAAGGCAGATAACCTTTTTATGATCGGTCCCTTTTGATCGGACATAATTTTGTGCCTTATCAAACAGGACGATGATCCTGTCCGCTTTTTGGTAAAGGAACTTTTCAAATTTATACAGCCCGACAGCAAGGGGATTTTTAGCGGATATTTTTCCAAAATCCACAAACGTCTGCGGCCAGAGATCCCTTTCTTCAAAGTAAAAACAGCATTTCGCTTTTTTGGCTAAAAGATATCCTATAAAAGCTGCCAACGGATGAACACTTGAACCAATAATCAAGTCCGGCTTTTCCATTTCACAATCTCTTTTCGCTTCTTGAAAGCTTTTGATTGTATAGCTCAGTATATTTCTGGCTCTTCCTAAAATACCTCTATAGGGAGGAGTGTTTACCCAATTGAAATTCACTCCTTCAATTGTTTCCAGCTGATAATCTCTCTTGCCGTCTTTAAAAACCATTTCTTCTTTTGAGAAGTGGTTAAATGACGAGGCAAAGATGGTTACACTGTGTCCCTTTTTACATAATTGTTTTGCCAGGTCATAATGTCTGGTGCCCCCCACATGTTCGGGAGCGGCTGCATAATGATTAAAAATCCAGATATTCATCCAAAAACCTCACCCTTATTTCTAACAAACCGATTCTCCGGAAGCAGAGTCTGATATACGGAAACTAACTTTTTGCTTTCCAAGTCCCAATTGTAGATCTGCTCCACAGCCCTTCTCCCGTTTTCACCCATTCTTTTAGCTTCTTCAGGATTCTCGATGTAAAACTGAATGGCATCCGCAATTTCTTTCGGATTTAAAGGATCTACGCATATACCGCAATCGCTTTTTTCAACAATTTCTTTCCATAATGGAAAATCAGATGCTATAACGGGGATTCCTGCTGCCATATATTCAAATAACTTAATAGGCAAGGCATCTTTATAATTAATAGTCGGATGCAGTACGACTAATCCTGCTAAAGATTTGGAAAGCACATTACGGATTTCTTCACGGTCCAGGTATCCTAATTCAGATACCTTCTTCCAACCGCTCTTCTGTTTCACCAATTCCCTTTCAGCATCAGATGCAAATTTTCCAGCTAAGAACAGATGGACGTCGGGAACTAAGCTCATCGAATCAACCATCTCAAAAATTCCCCTAATTTTCGATATAGCCCCTATATAACAAACAGCATTTTCTTTCACCTCTTCTTCTGAATGTCTATGATCAAACTCAGAAAGTACCGGATAATTGCAAATATCTATTGAATTACATCCTATTGAAGTGAATCGATTCTTTATAAAAGGTGTAGCAGCAACGACATAATCCATCTTTTTCACTGCCCTTTTCTCGTATTCTTCAAAAACACTGGAAATTGCAGTTCTTAATAATCTTGGTATCCAATTTTTTTGCAGAATTTGGCGGGGGACATCTTCGTGAACATCATAGATAACTTTTTTCTGCTGTCTCTTTAATTTCAGGCCAGCAGGAATTAATTCCGGATCATGAAAATGGTATAGATCAGCGTTGATTTCCATCGCTTTCTTATAGGCGAGATTTGTTGTTTTTATCATCCGTCCAAGCCTGTTTTGCCTATCTCCTCTGTTCAGATTAATTCCGTGAACTTGAATGCCATCAATGATGGCTGAAGGAGCATTTGGAGCGATAAGATGCATTTCATAACCGTTTTTCTGCAGGGATTTGGCTTCTTTTATAAAAATTCTTATGTCTTTATATGGATGCACCGTGGTAATATGGCAAACTTTCATTCTTCCATCCCTCCATTCATTTCTAAACCGGCTTAATCTGTTTTAGTATTCCAGACAAAATCCATAAACAAAAAAGAGAAAACAAAATGCCGTGTGTTGCAAGGCTTGTTGGCAAAGCGGAGTTTAGCATGGCCATAAAAGGTATAATGACGATGGTTATACTAATATTCTTTGGCAGGCTTAAAGAAATTCCATCCAGCAGTTTTAGAATTACCCCCAAAATAATGGAATAAAAAAGGATTCCTCCTAAGCCAAAGTTCAGGTACGCATCCCCGTAAATGCCCACATTCGGGCTAAAATCTCTGCCATATATTTGATTGGCTATCACTTCTACCGGCCCCATACCATATGAATTTTCCGCAAAAGGCGAGAAAAAGCTGTGCGTTAAATACATTTTAGGCATTTCCGAAAAGTATTCATAATAGATATAATGCAGCTTTGCCGGAGTAAAAAGCAGCCTCCGAATAAAAATGGATCCCATCAGCGGGTCGCTGGTAAACTTGTAGTGCAGAAAGCCAAGGAGCGTAATGACTGAAAATCCAATAGCAAGCAAAGTCATGATGTTATTGTAAATAAATTTCTTTTTTAAAAAGTAACTCAAGAAAATGACGAGCACTGGGGCAAACAGAAAACTTTTTTGCCCTATCATTCCAAACAATAATAGCTGGAGGCCAATACCCAGCAGCAATAAAAATCTCTTGCGGAAGATAATGCCGAGGGCAATGATCATATTATTAACCCCATACGCCTGCCAGGGAATTAAATAGGAAGACAAGCCATTGGCAGTACTGGAATATTGAGCTCTTGTTTCATATACTAGGCTCAGGTCAAAGTTAATCCTGCCTAACCCGCCAGTAGCTATTAAATATCCATAAACATAGGTTGTCATTAAAGCAAAGAAAACGGTTAACAGGAGCTTTCCATTTGAAACGGCCGGCAGCCTGATCTTCCTGGTTCTGGTCAGAGATAATGTGAGCAGGAAGCCAAGCATAATCGTATAGATATACACTCTTGGCTGGTCTTCCAATGCATATATAGATATGAGCGGGATAATTAAATTTAAATAAAATATATAAAGTATAATCTTGCTCGGCCCCCTGTAATTTCTCAAAAAAGCATATAGAATGCCCGCCGAAAAGATAATGAGCAAATATGTCTCTATATATTTGAAGTAATTGATATTTACATAATAGCCATCATAGAAAAACAGCTCAGCAACAAAATTTATATAGAAATAATCACATAAAGCCTTATAAGCTATGACTGATGCCGTAAACGGCAGAATCTTATTTTTTAGCATATGCTCCTCTTTTCAAGACTTAATAATTGTTTGATGATGATCCCCAATAGAGTGATATACATAATGGCCATTAGTGCACTATAGATGGAAATTGTCAGGTAAAAGCCGACTCCCAGCAAATAAATAACGAGCAAAAATAAACTGATGATGATAAATCTCGCTAAGTCCCAATAAAATTGGAAAGCTTGTTTGTTCAGCAGGTTTAATGATTGTGATAAAGGGCTCGCTACAAACTGAAACAGGATCATAATGCTCATATATTTAATAATGTCATGAGATCCAGTCCATTTAGAACCAAATAAGAGTTTAATAATTTCCTCTCCCCATAACAGAAAAATGGAGAGAATGATGCAAACAAACAGCAGCAATGCTCCCGCAGTGTACATGAAAAGCTTTACTAGTCCCTTGGTTCTTCCATTCCTAATATTTTCCGCTGCCTCACTTAGGAAAACTTGTGAAAAAGCCTGCGAAACTAAAGATAGCGGCCCAATCAGTATTCTTTGGGAAAGAGCATAAATCCCCAAGGAGGCAGATCCATACAAAACTCCAAGCATGAGCGGAAAGGCCTGTAAGGCTATGCTATTTAAAAAAGACGAAAATGAAGAAACCAAAGGATAGTTTTTAAACTCAATGGCAACCTTTTTCATGCTGCTCTTGCTAATAACTTCTTTATGGGAAGCTAAATAGGTTTTCATGTCCAACAGCATTTTATTGGCACCCAGCAGCCTGCCTATTAAATCCCCCATTATTATTGAAAAAGAGCTGCCGCTTATTAAGCCGAAACCAATTTGGCCGGAATTCGTTATGATGCTTTTATTCACCTTTATTAATGAAATATGATTATATTTTTTAAACCTTAATCCGTAATGGACTGCAATCGTAAATAGACCTTCACCCAAAAGCATAATTGGAAGTAATAAAACGGCAGTACCTGACATGCCCCAAGGGCTCAATACAGAAAATCCGACTGCAAGCAATAGGTATATGATTGAAGTTGCCAGTAAAGCAGCGAAACAAATGACCAATAGGTTCGCTGTATCTCTGTCATTTTTCGCCAAGGGAATGGCCAGTTCATATTTCAAGGTGGAAAAAACATTTAATATGGCTAGAATTGCTATCATCATTGATAAATCTCCCAATTCACCGGGAGAGTATAGTCTTGTAATAAGAGGTGCAGCTGCAAAAGTTATCAGGTGGGAAACTACATTCCCTCCTATTAGGTTTAATAAGTTTTTCATTTTATACCGCCCTTTTCCGGAAAGGGGCCGATCTAGTTAACACTTGTCATTAACAGCGGCTCTTTATTATTCGCTATGGAAAGAACATAATCTGCCAGCGCTGAATCGCTATAAGATTCATATTCTTTTATCAAGGAAGTCACCCGGCTGAAATTAACCTGGACTCCCTTCCCAATAAAGATCTTAGGGTAAACAGCCTCTTCATGGACTTCATTCTTGCCAAGAAGTTCTTCAAACATCTTTTCACCTGGACGAATACCTGAAAAACGGATCTCAATTTCATCTTCTTTATAGCCTGAAAGAGTAATCAGGTTTCGCGCCAAGTCCACAATTTTAACAGGCTCACCCATATCCAGAACAAATATCTCGCCCCCGTTTGCCAGAGCTCCTGCTTGAAGGACCAGCCTTGAAGCTTCCGGAATCGTCATAAAGTATCTGGTCATTTCCGGATGAGTGACCGTAACTGGCCCTCCGGACTGAATCTGTTTTTTAAATAGAGGAATAACACTGCCCCTGCTTCCAAGCACATTTCCAAACCTAACGGCCACAAACTTCGTAGCACTGTTCCTGTTCAGCTCCTGTATAATCATTTCGGCAATTCGCTTGGTCGATCCCATAACATTTGTCGGATTAACAGCTTTGTCAGAAGAAATAAGCACAAAAGTTTCAACTCCATAGGTGTCGGCGGCTTCCGCTACATTCTTTGTTCCAATGACATTGTTCTTCACAGCTTCTTTTGGATTATATTCCATCAAAGGCACATGTTTATGGGCAGCAGCATGATAGATGACATCCGGCTTATGGCCTTCCATCACCTCAAAGATCCGGTTTCTATCCTGTATGTCCGCAATTACTGGCACGAATCCAATTTCATCTTTATATTTATTCCTTAATTCTATGTCAATCTGGTAGATTGAATTTTCTCCATGCCCTAAGAGAAGAATCTTTTTCGGCTTAAACCTGCATACTTGGCGGCAAATTTCAGAACCAATCGATCCGCCTGCGCCCGTTACCATAATGGTCTTTCCTGTGAGCTTTTTAGAAATCCTCTTTATATCAAGTTCAATTGGCTCCCGGCCCAGCAGGTCCTCAACCTGAACATCACGGAACTGGTTAACAGATACTTTGCCAAGCAATACGTCTTCTGCCATTGGCATGATGACAGTTTTGGCATTTGTTCCCGCGCATTCCTCATATATTCGTTTCATTTCTTCTTTACTTAGGGACGGAATAGCAATAACGATCTTACTAATTTTTAATACCTCAACCGTCTTTTTTATTAGTTTTGTACACCCGACAACGGGTATATCGTGTATATACAATTTATGCTTTTGCGGATCATTATCTATGAATGCGACCGGCATGATGCTTGCTTCACGATTTTTCATCAGCTGGCGGGCAAGCATGGTTCCCGCTGCACCTGCACCAATAATTAAAGCCCTTTGCTGAGTTGTCTTTGGCTTAATATACCTGTCTCTATAGATTCTCCAGGAAAATCTGGAACCCCCAATCAGCAGAACGTGAAGCATCCATGTCAGCACCAGAGCCCTGAAATAAACATCCTGAACGAGAATCTGCTGCATAAACGCAGTCGAAATAACTGATAAACTCACTGCTTTAGCAATCGTTACCAGTTCACCTGTACTTGCATACTCCCAGGCTTTGTTGTATAGCCCATACATAAAGGAGAAAATATGGTGGCTCAGCAGCAGAGTGACCGAGCTTACCAAAAGAGTTTCTGAATGAAAAATCCGAATCGCTGGAACCAGCATTAACACACTCAGATAAATAGCTCCTAATACGATGACAGAATCCAATAACATTAGCAGTGTCAGCCGTTTTTGATAGGTCAATTCGCAATCCTCCTTTTAATTAAGCTTGTCATTCGTCAATACTTTCTGGAGTATTTGCAGAGAAATATTACATAACGGACACCTGATTCTTTATGAATTATTAAAACAACCCAAGAAATTTTTTCTTTTGGATTTTTTCCGGAATTTCTTTTATTACATTCTGCCCCCTAACCAGCAGCTCCGCATTTTCTTTTAACAGGCAAACCATTTCAACGCCATACTTAGCATTAATTAATTGAAATGCTTCTTGCATACAAAAGGACCTGCTGGCCGTATTATGAGCATCTGATGCAATAAAATGCGCTAGATTTGATTCAATTAAATGCTGTGAGAACTTCCTGATGTTTTTTCCAAAATAGCCGCAAACGCTGGCCGCAGTGATCTGGGACAAAGCGCCATTTTTCACTAAGCTATATAATAATTCCGGCCGCTCCGTAAGCTCTGAGTTCCGCTCCGGGTGGGCGATGACTGGGGTCAACCCCTTCATTTGCATATCATAAAGCAGGCGTTCGGTATATCGCGGCACATGACCTGAAGGAAGCTCAATTAAGACAAAATGGGAACACGCAAGCGACATGATGTTGCCGGATTCATATTCCTCAAGGAATTCGCCGAAAATGCGGCACTCCTGTCCAGGCAAAACCTCCAATGGGATTCCTTTGGCTATTAACAATTCATTAAGCATCTCAACATTCCTAACAACATTCTCTTTGCTATTATCATATCGGCCATTCTTATGGTGGGGTGTCGCAATGATTGTGCTTATTCCTTCTTTAACTGCATTGTTCGCCATATGAATGGCTTCATCCATATCTCCAGCACCATCATCCAAACCGGGAAGGATATGGCAGTGCATATCAATCATGGCATTTCCTCCTTGCCTGGAAGCTATTAAACTGAAAAACATTTCTATTTATCTGACTCTCCATAGTAATAATAGGTGGAATCCTTCAGTTTTTTATGGTTCAATACTACCCCCAGAAGCTTTCCTTTAGCTGACTTAATTAAGTCATTTGCCTTCTTTGCCTTATCAATCTCTGTCTCTCCACTGCGTGCCACCAGGATGCTTCCGTCACAAAGGTTGGCAAGTATTTGCGCATCTGCAACCGCCAATACGGGCGGTGTATCAAATAGAATAATGTCAAATTCCTGATAGGCCGCTTTTAGGAATTCCTTCATTGCTAAGGAACCAAGAAGCTCAGCCGGATTGGGAGGAATAGGCCCGCTCGTCAGCACAGACAAGTTGGCTTCATTAGTTCCTGCAATCGCACTATTCATTGACGTTTTCTTTGTTAGTACATTTGTTAATCCAGTTATATTGCTGCTGTTAAATGTATAGTGCACCGTAGGCTTTCGTAAATCTGCATCCACCAGGAGCACCTTTTTTTCCTGGTTAGCAAAAACAACAGCTAAGTTTGAAGCAGTGGTGGACTTTCCTTCACCAGGACCGGCAGAAGTCACCATTATGGACTTGATCTCCTTATCCACTGAGGAAAATTGTATATTGGTCCGAATGGTCCTGTACTGTTCAGAAATCGGGGATTTTGGGTTTATCAAAGTGATTAATTTCCGGCTATTTTCCCCTGTCTTTTTTTTGGATTTCCATTTAAACAACACTTTCACCGCCTGTATTCTTAATGCTCTCTGTTCTTTTGGCTCTGCTATCCCTGCCGGAATCCTCAATGACAGAAATGACACCCAGAAGCGGGGCTTCCAGACTTTGTTCCACATCCTGCTCATTCTTTATTGTGTTATCAAGATATTCAAGTAAAAATGCCAGTCCAATACTTACCGTAATCCCGACAATAAAAGCAATTACAGCGTTTAAAATGGTGTTGGGCTTTACAGGGGAAACATTTTCCTTTACTGAAGCCTTTGCCAGCACACTGACATTGTCGACATTCATAATATTGACTATTTCATTCTGAAAAACCTTTGCAGTCGTATTGGCAATGTCGGCGGCGGTATATGGATCGGGATCCTGAACAGTAATGGCAATAACCTGCGATTCTTTTTCACTGGCCACTGTTATTTTTGAATCAAGCTGATCGGCTGTTAAATCCAGGTCCAGCTCCTGGCGAACCAAATCCAATATGGCCGGGCTTTTAATAATGACGTTATACGTGTTAATCAGCTGCAGATTGGTTTGGATTTCACTTGGATTAAAGACCGGCTGATCACTTTTGGCCTGATTGACCAGAAGCTGTGTTGATGACTGGTAGATTGGCGTTAGGAAAAACAAACTGAACACAGTGCTCAGGAGAACAGCAGTACATGTAATAGAAAGAATTAAAAACATCCTTTTCTTTAGTGTGTGCAGTAATTCTTTTAAACTAATGGTTTCTTCCATAGGGTCCTCCTAACAAAAGTAAGCACATAGCATATTGGTATATGTAAAAAAACTATTCAATGTTTAAAAGTCTGGTAAATGAGATATAAAGATATAAAGGTTATCAAATAAACGAAAGTGAGAAGGAAAAGGGAATAAGGCCATTTGCTTAGCCCTATTCTCCTTTCTCCATAAGTGCAATCAAGAATCTATTTCAGGCATGGAAACCAATTTGGTATACACGATGTAGCGATCAGGCGCATCCCCGATAAAATCAAAAGGATAGCAGGTTGTAAGAGTAAGAGTCTCATAGTCTTTAGCCACATTAACGGTCAGGTCATCGGCAGGAACAATTTCAAACTTGACTGCCTCATATACAAAATCTCCGTAATCAGTTTTGAAGGTCACCTGATCACCCTCTTTTAAGTGCTGCAGCTTAGTGAATACCGTGTCGCGGTGGCCGCTTAACAGGACATGGCCTCCTTGCCCGGGGAGGGCACTGCCAGCAAAGTGCCCAGCTCCCTTTTTCAATTCCTCATCATGTGTTCCCTGCACCACAGGCACAGCTAAATCAAGGGATGGAAAGTTAAGCTCCCCTAGGCTTTCACCAGGTGCAGGAAGCTCCGGCCAAGCCTGCTTGAACTTTTTGGGCGGCATTTCAGGTTCATATTCGGCTGTTGCTGAACGGGCCAGCATGACAGACTGCTTGGTCAAATCCATTCCAAAAAAGCCGACAATCCCCACGCCTAAAAGGATAATAGTGATTGGAATTCCAAACAGAAACCACTTCCATACTTTCCGCCTTTTTCTTTTCTTTTTCATTCAATTTATGCCTTTGCCGGGTTCTTCGATTTTCTTGAAACTGCGACTGCAGGAATAAGGGCTGTCCCGCCAATGGCAATGAGCAACCCTCCAAGCATGATCATATTTGGCAGGCCAGTTGCCGTATTTGGCAATTCAGCCGCTGGCATTGGAACAAATACTCCAGTCTCACTCATTTCTCTCAATGCTTCAACTGCCTCAAGCAATGCATTGATTTTGCTCAGCAGGACTTCAGGGGCCAAATCTTCCCTTGTCGGATCCATAATGGCCAGCAAATTTCCGTCTCTATCAAGAAGCTGAATCTTTACACCAGTAGTTCCAGGCTCATAGTTCAAAATATTAATTTTATGGCCGAAATCATCCACCATCTTGGCATCAAGCTGAAGAAGCTTAATATTGTTCATAAAGATGCGTAAAAGCTCCAGTTTTGCTGAATTCGGCAGGCTGTCAATACTGCTTGTATTCCGGATAATTTGATTTGCCCGGGCAGTATTGTCTTTTATTTGGCCATATTCATTTTCCGAAAGCTCGATCGACTGCAGGTATGCATACAGATAATCAACATGATCAAGCTTCATCACATTTAGAGCATCCACCAATTGCTGAGCTGGAGTGACAGTTTGCGTGTCTGCCAGCGCCGTTGTCATTGGCCCCGCAGATATGAAGGTAATTCCAAGACTGAGTGCCGTGATTTTCAATCCATTTTTAAGCTTGTTTTTTAATATCACCTTGTCACCTTCCAATTCCTTATTTTTTGAAAAAAATCCATATCCTGTCCAGAGCTTGTTAAGTATCTTTAGATTGCCAATAACCACCCCCTTTAAGAATGGCCAATCCATCCATGGATTGATGTAACAGAACATGAACAGGCAAGAGGCTGATTTCGGATCGGCAGCGGAAGGGGTTTACATTTCAGCTCTTTTTATGTATTCCTGGTCGGCAGACTGTAATCGCTAACCTGCACTTGAAATTTTTGCTGAGATGTTTCTCACTCTTTTCTGTTGAAACATAGATTTAATTGCCTGCATTCACTCCTTCTTACATAAATAAGTTTTTTACCCAATACTGGAATTTATTTCACAGTCGTTTATACCACAGGCTCATTTAAACAAACATAATTGTTGAAAATTGGAACAATTCTACTATTCAATCAATTCCTTTATCACATTTTACTTTTAGAATAATTAGGGAAAAGAGGCAGAAAGAGATGGGCCGTTGTACGGAGCCAAAACAAAAATTATTATAGAATAAAACAAAAAAGAGCCTCCGATTAACGGAAGCTCCTAATTATTTTTTCAGCCACTATTTAAGAGAATATTATAATCTCACCATTTATAAAGCCGTGTTCATCCATGCGGCAGCTTTTACTTTAATAAATACTTTACATGTCTCCCTGCTCCTCCTGCTACAGGAAGAACGAAGTTGTTGCTATTTTTGCCAATCACCAATTCCATTCTTTCCTGTGTGGAAATGTTGATTCCTCTCAATGAGACATAAGCATTTAATTTTTCATTTTTTCTTAAGAGGGTATTTCCCGCAATAGTGCCTGAATTATTGCCGGAACGAAAGGCAATAGCAGATGGCACCTTATACACATTGTCCTGGACATCCTCTACTTTGTTCCCTGAGATTGTAAACTGCTGATTGTGAGTATATAAGTGGATACCATTTGCATAGGAATGGAGCAAAGTATTATCTTTTATCATCAAGCCTCTAGTATAGGATGCCTGAATCGCACCCGATATGCTATTTCCCTGCTGTCCAGTCATAGTTAATTGGTTGCCTTCAATCGTACAGCCTCTGCTGTTATCAGATGAAGATCCGGCCACCACAATTCCATATCCCTTGCCGATTCCAGCTATTTTATTGCCCTTTGCCTTACATTTTTGGGAACCAAATAACTCCTTTCCCCCGCTTCCCGTGGCATTAACAAATGCGATGCCAACCTTAGCATTTCGTATCATGTTATTGCTAAATGAAATATTCTCTCCGCCATGGGTATCCAGCGCTTCCCATAACGGAATGTCTTCTATGATACTGTTAGTTACCGAACTATCAGCACTCCTCGGATGTGCTTTCAAGCTGCTCTCAGCACCCTTTCGTGAATAAAAAACGCCATAGGCATTCCCTTTGTTTCCAGGTGAAACACCCTTAATGTGGCTCCTATCCACATGCATATTTTTTACTGATATCCCCCCGACACCCGCAAAACCAATATCACGAATAAGAGTATTTGATATCTTTACACTATCAGCAAATTCAGCAAATATTCCATAAAAGCCTATATTATGAATGCTTACATCCTCGATGATAATATTTTTGGCATAACCAGCAGCACCTGCACCCTGAATCTTTATCCCAATTCCTTTGCTGTCTGCCTTCTTATTTCCTGCACCCTGAAGCTCAATTCCATATAGCTTTACTCCGCTGCCAATTGTCAACAGGGTTTGGTGTTTATTATCGTTGTATATCTTTGACCCGTACCCGATAACTAAAGTATTGTCTGGAATCCTTAAACCACTGACTTTAAATGAACTTCCATATGGCATAACCACAATTTTGCCGGCTCCAAGCTTTAATGCTTTATGTAATAGCTCTGTCATATCCCGATCATTCTTAGTAAGGCTTTCATCAACCAAATCCGACACACGTATAATTTTACTTTTATCCATATCTGGCACTTTCGGATTATGGCCCATTTTTACTTCGGCAAGATTGTAAAGGCCATCATTATCAAAATCCTCAACTCCATCCGGGACTTTATTTTTATTTGTATCATTTGTTATCGGGCTCAAATTAAGCTGATACTCAAAGTAATTATTCAAGCCATTTTTGTCTGGATCTTCTGATCCTGTTTCTTTGCCTGATTTTAGGTTATACCTCCTTTCCCAGTTGTCATCTATACCATTTTTATTATTATTCTTATTATACTGATCAGCTGCCGATGTATTGGTCTGCCCGGGTATGAGCAGAATAATTACTGAGATAATCCCTGCAAAATAAATCCTCAGATGATTCATTTTCCTTCTCCTTCTCCTAATAAACAAAAGCACACCATAAATGGTCTTTTATTCATATTAAACTAAGTAAATTTAACATTATTATACATAAATTAGGTAATTTTATGTAGGTAAATTGAATTATTAGTTTGTAATTTTTGGTGTTCCCGGGTTAGAAGGAAAAGGGTATTTCACTTTGATGAATGATACTGTTCACACTAAAATAGCCAGCTAAGCAGCTGGCTACTAATCACGTTAGATTATTTATTTTTACAGAATTAAACTCCCGCTTAACACTCTCCTTAGAAGCTATAGGTTCCATCATAATCGATGAGCCTTTCATATAAGCAATAGTACCTTGGAAGAATTGGTCATTTGCTACATAGACTATTCCTGTATCTGTTCCAACTTTTATATATTTTCTGATGGAGATTTCTCTGGATCCATCGTCATTCAATTCGCTTGCAAATCCCTAACTATAGAAGCTCGCAATAATTTTTGCAGCTGGCAATACAAATATCTGTGCAATTAAGGTGCCAAGCAATTTTGTACCGATCAGCAAAATAACAAGAGCTTTCACATCTCCATAAGGCCGCTTTTGCCTAAGGGCCTGATCTGTAATAATGGCTGACTGCGGATCAACCAATAATGTTAATAGTATTGTCGCAACACCATTGATCATACCGGAAGAAGCAGATGCAGCAAGACGATGTTCTTCTGGTACAAAGGAGGCAGCATAATAGGCAGATATTACACCAATCGTATAGATTGCCGTAATTATAGTATTAAGAAGCAAGAACCGTTTGGGAATCTGCTTATACCTGAGGCTTGAAAGCATGTTTCTCTTAGGGCTTGTTCTGCTTTTAACCATTCGCTTTATTGTATTAATCTTCAGTGACTCTGCTACTATAGACGGAACAGAACCAGTAACCTCAAGCTTATCAACAGCTTTAGAAAATATACTGAGAAAAGTAGGAATACATAGTATACCTAGCAGTGTACCGGCTGTTGAAGAAAAAATGACCAGCCGAATATCAGAAAGCGAATCCTGTCCGGCAGCAATACTGGCACCGATTAAACCGCCGATTAAAGGTGCCTGAAACATATTTGCCGTTCTTGATAACAGCACAAAGATATTAAACAATGAAATGGACAGAGCAAATTTTCCGCTCTTAACAGAATTAAGGCGAACGGAATATGCCAGAGTATCAATTAGATGAATGATTAATGTGAGAATTATTAGTCCAATTAGCTGTATATCCAAAGTTCAATGCCTCCAGCTTGGATTTCCGGTTTTGAGAGATAGATTAAATATTTCTTATCACATAATTATTTATTACGCTTATAAGCCTGTCAATATTGTAACTGCACCAAAATAGCCAGCTAAAAAGCTGGCTATTACAGTTTGTAGACAAAAAGAGTTCGGAATAGTCTCATTCCGAACTCTTTTTTTGATTTTTTGTAGGACCTCAAGTAATTACAGAGAATTGCAGACCTCTCCGAGGTTATTATTTAGGCCATTTCTGGACTTTGCCAAGTCCAATTGGCCATTTTCTTCAAATTCATGGCAGCGAAAGTAAGCATCGCCTGCATCGACA
>NZ_JALJRC010000044.1:0-33336 GCF_024519925.1 Cytobacillus sp. Bac17
TAACGCCCAAAATGAAGGTGGTCAAGAGAAAATGGGAGTTAATCAGTATGAATAACGCCCAAAAATAAAGTGCTCAAGAGAAAATGGGAGTTAATCAGGGGGAATTACGCCCAAAATGAAGGTGGTCAAGAGAAAATGGGAGTTAATCAGTGGCAATAAAGCCCAAAATGAAGAGGCACAAGAGAAAATGGGAGTTAATCAATGTAATAACGCCCAAAATGAAGGTGGTCAAGAGAAAATGGGAGTTAATCAGCGGGAATAACGCCCAAAATGAAAGTGCTCAAGAGAAGAAGGTGGTCAAGAGAAAATGGGAGTTAATCAGTGGCAATAGCGCCCAAAATGAAGGTGGTCAAGAGAAAATGGGAGTTAATAAAGGGGAATTACGCCCAAAATGAAGGTACTCAAGAGAAACTGGGAGTTAATCACGAGGATTAACTCCCAAAATGTAGATGTCTAAGAGAAAACAGCGGTTAATCACAAAAAGGCGGTTTCCAAGAGAGTCTATAAATCATTATTCCGTTTCATGGAGGCAGGAGATCTACCCTTTACTGCGCCTAACAGGCATCGTGCAGCAGCGGAAGGCACCTCCGGATTTAATGATTTCAGTAATGTCTACCTCAATGACTTCATAGCCCCTGGACCTGAGCTCTTTATTGACATTCTTATTAATCGGTAGACTGAAGATTTTTTTATTGCCGATAGAGAGGACGTTGGTTCCGAGCGTGAATTGCTCCTCTTCCGATACTTTTATTAAATCATAGCGTGATTCCAGCATTTTGACTTTTTCCCCATGGATCTCTCCCGGAAAGATAAGAGCTTCCTCCGGTGAAATAATATTGAATACACAATCAAGATGCAGATATGTATCAGTGAAAGGGATGGATACAACATCATAATCGGGCATAAGGCTGCGAAGATGCTCGATCGCTTCTTCGTGGGTACGGCTGCTCACTCCTGCAAATATCGTTTGGCCATCGATCAGGACGTCTCCTCCCTCTATGCGGTCTCCCGTAAGATTGTAAAAAGGAACCTGGTTTACTTCCAGCCATTGCTTCAGAACATTTTCTTCTCCTTGCCGAATGTCTGCCGCCATTTCTGCAACATATACCTTTTCTCCAAGTGTAAATCCGATATCACGGGTAAAAACCTGTTCAGGATATTTTTCAAGCGAGGGCAGCAAAACCACATTGATTCCCTGATCCTTTAATGCACTGACAAAATGTTTGTGCTGTTTCATGGCTGTATCTATATTAATTCCTTCTTTTTCATAATGCTTTTGTGTTTCATTAATTGTATCTACAATCGTCATGTACTTCGGTTCACATAACACCACTTGTTCAAGTTTGTCATATTCTGAAAAGCATGCAGCTTTTATTTGTCCAGACATTGTGATCCTCCCAGCGATATATTCTTAAGATAATATTGCCTATGAAAAGCGGTTTTACTCCGTGAAAGTGCAAATATTAACAAAAATTCCCACTACAAAAAAGGTTTAAAAACCCTGATAATGAAATCATTAGATATAAAGGGGGTAGCTGTTAAATGTACCAAATCGAGAAAGGATCAATGGAAGAAGTTTTGCTGCATCTTCAAAATATTGGACTGCAACTAAATGAATTCGAGAAATCAAATGATTCTATTCCGGTGAAAAATTATAAAGAACTGCTGGAATTCAGCATCTCCATTGCCCGCCGCACAAACGATGTTTCTGATACGATTGATGAGATTATCCAGGATATCGAATCCAAATTATAAATATATATAAGGGTATCTTATTTTGCCATTTGACATAAAAAAGCGATGCATCCGCATCGCTTTTACTTTAATCCTTATCTTCATCCACATAGCCGTCAGTCTGATGATACGGCACATCACCGAAAGGTGCTTCGATATCATTTTCATCCAGCATCGCTTCATACTCTTCCTGTTTCTTGGAAGGATACACTTTTCTCCCCTTGCCTTCAAGGTCATTTCCGATAAACGTCTCATAATCTTCTGTAAACCCTTCATCATCATGCCCTTCATTATAAAGAGAATTATAATCTTCATAGTCGCCTCTTAAGTCAGAGGGTGTCTCAGAAGTGCCAAAACGGGCAACTTCCTGGAAGCTGTCTTCGTTATCCACAACTTCTCTAAATTGATGATGCTGAAAGGTATTCCCGTGTGCAGGTTCAAGCACATCTTCTTCAACAGGACGGTCCCCGGGCACGTTTTGCTCTGGACTATGTTCCTTGCAGTAAAGGGTTGCTGGAATCACTTCAAGCCGATCATATGGAATTTCGGAACCGCACTCTTTGCATTTGCCGTATGAACCATCTTCCATTGCCTGCAGTGCTGCATTTACTTTATTCAGTTCAGAGTCATGATGTTCTTCTAAAGCAAAATCCTTTTCACGCTCATAAAGTTCAGAACCCATATCGGCTGGATGGTTGTCATAAAGGGATAGCTCTCCTACTGTGTCTCTGGCACTCGCACCTTCCAGACTTCCTTCTTTATTGCCTTGAAGCTGGGATTCCAGTGATTTTTTTTCATCATTCAATTCTTTTTTTAAATGGCTGATTTGTTCATTGGTCAACATATTATGTCACATCCTTGGATTTGATAAATTTTATACAAGGCCTGCTCATGCCAGAGTCAAGCCCAAAATAAAGCCGAGCTTTGCCGCTCTTGCTCTGCTGAGTATTAAAAATCTTAGTCCATATGGGTTTAGTATGGACGTAGTTGGCAAAATCATAACGGAAGAAAAAATTTTAGGGTCAAGCATCTTCCTTAAATAAAAAATACCCGTTAAAAATGGGATGAAACCAAGAGGGTGCTTTCTGCTGTTTTTTTCCAAACAAAAAACCCCTGCTATAAAAGCAGAGGTTCCATTTAATTATAAAAGATATCCGATAAACAAGCCTACTGATAAAAGAAAGCCAAAGATTGTATTTGTCTGGGCAGTGGCTTTCATCGCAGGCATCATTTGCATAGGCAGTGTTTTTCCGATGAAGCCTTTCGTTGCTTTAATGGCCTTGGGCGCACTTAGAACAACAATTGCAAGCCATGGTGTTATGATGTTCATGGCAATCAATATGAAAACCCATGCATACGAAACGATGAACATTGCGGCAAGCAGCTTAATTGCTCCTTTTTTCCCTAAAAGAATTGCCAATGTTTTGCGGCCGAATTCCTTGTCGCCGTCCAGGTCTCTGATATTATTGGCCAGCAGAATGGCGCCAACAAGAATCAAAATAGGGAAGGAAACTAAAACACTTGTTGCAGTTACGGTTCCTGCCTGAATGTAAAAAGAAATTAGGATGATCAGCATGCCCATGAAAAAACCTGCAAATAATTCACCAAATGGTGTGTACGCTATCGGAAGCGGACCGCCTGTATATAAATATCCTACTGCCATGGAGGCCAGTCCAATTGCTGCAATCCACCAGCTTGTGTTCATGCAAATATAGAATCCAAGCAATATCGAAATCCCATACAGGCCAAAAGCCAGGTTCAGAACCGTTTTTGGTTTGATTCCTTCCCGTACAATAGCCCCGCCAATTCCGACAGAGTCTTCCGTATCAAGCCCTCTTTTGAAGTCGTAGTATTCGTTAAACATATTAGTGGCAGCCTGAATCAGCAAGCTTGCTGCCAGCATAGCAAAAAACAGGCCAAAATTTATTTCAGTAAGTTCCATAGCAAGAGCTGTTCCAAGCAGAACCGGCACAAAGGCAGCGGTAAGAGTATGTGGCCTGGTCAGCTGCCACCAGACCCTCCAGTTCTTTGAGTTGGAAGCAGGCGGAAAATTGGTCTGTGCTTGTGGTTGCATGATAACTCTCCCCTTATTTATCTATTCTGTAATGATATCATTAATTGCATCATTCAAACTTGTTTATTTTAACCGATTAACAGGGTATTGTCAAAGTAAACCGCTATATTACCAAACACCTTAAGTTTAGGTAAATAATGCAAGAGTGTCAACGTATTATTGCCGTAAATAGAACCGGTATTTTCCATAAATAAGGAAACCGTAAAGCAGCACATTCCGATGTTAACAGTGCTAATGGCTGAATTGAGTTCAATTCATATTATAGATGCCTAAAGTAAGCTATAATATAATAAGGATGCAAAATGGAATGGCGTGATTGACATCATTGACATTCCCTGAATCACAGGTGTATCTTAGAATAAGTTTAAAGTAGGATAACGGCAATTTAAGCTGTTATTGGAGGGATTTTTTTGGTTACGATACAAGATACGGAACTAAAAGAAGGGATCCAAGAGGCAATTGAGAGGGCCAAATCCTTGTCAAAGCCTGTTTTAGTGAGCGAAGTTCAAAAAATAAATCATATAGACCCCCTTTCTTTTTATGCGGCAGGAAAGAGCCGTTTTTTTGGTGAACGCTTTTTCTGGAAGGATCCTTCTGGTGAAACTTATATAATCGGGCTTGGGATTTGCAAGCAAATTCAGTCAGATCAAAGTACCGGCAGATTTAATCATGTTGAAAAGGAATGGAAGCGTTTTATTAATAACAGCATTATTTTTAACCCTTATGATAAAAATGCTACGGGGCCCGTGATGTTTGGCGGTTTTTCTTTCGATCCTCTAAAGAGGAAAACAAAGCTTTGGTCGAAGTATTCTGATTCCCTTTTTCATGTGCCGACTTATATGTATAGTGAAATGAATGGACAGGCCTTTTTGACAACAAATGTTGTCTGCACTCAGCATGACGGTGATTCTCTTTTTGAAAAGATAGTGGCCGAACGAGGCATGATAATGGCTTCAATCAGCGATTATCATCCTGAGAATGCAAACACTCTTCAGGAAGAAGCAGATATAAATCCGGAAAAATGGATGGAGACAGTAGATGCGGTTGTGGATGAACTTAAATCAGGATCTTTAAAAAAGGTTGTGCTTGCCCGGGAGTCCAGGCTCATCTATGATAAGCCGATCGAGATTGAAAGAGTTCTCTGGAATCTTATGGAGATGCAAAGGGAAAGCTTTATTTTTGCTTTTGAATCGAACGGTGACTGCTTTATTGGAGCCTCTCCTGAACGGCTTATAAAGAAATATGGAGAAAATGTTTTTACAACCTGTCTGGCAGGTTCCATCCCAAGAGGGAAAACAGCAGAAGATGATCATATCCTTGGCGATGCTTTATTGCATGATCAGAAAAATTTAACCGAACATCAATATGTGGTTGATATGATTAAGGAAGCAATGGAGGAATCCTGCTCAGAAGTTGAACTGCCGGATGAGCCGCAGCTGATGAAGATGAGAGATATACAGCACCTTTATACTCCTGTAATAGGTAAAACCAAGAGAGATGCTTCCCTTCTTGCTTTAGTTGACCGTCTGCATCCGACTCCTGCTCTTGGAGGCCTGCCTAAGAGAGAAGCAGTGGAAAAAATAAGAGAAGTAGAAGAACTGGATCGGGGCTTTTATGCTGCTCCATTAGGATGGATGGACTTCAGGGGAAATGGCGAATATGCTGTTGCAATCAGATCTGGTCTTATTCAGGGAAATGAAGCATCCTTATTCGCAGGCTGCGGAGTGGTGCAGGATTCAAATGCCGAAAGCGAGTATCAGGAAACAAAAATTAAATTCCGGCCAATGCTTACGGCTCTTGGGGGTTATGAAAAGTGAATCATCAGGAAGCTTTAACTTCATATATAGCCGCATTTGTGGCTGAATTAGTAAAAAGCGGGGTAGAGGATGTCGTGGTCAGTCCCGGCTCCCGTTCTACCCCAATGGCTATGGTAATGGCAGAGCATCCGGAGCTTCGTGTACATATCCATGTGGACGAGCGATCGGCTGCCTTTTTTGCGTTGGGGATTGCTAAGGCATCCCAAAGACCAGCAGCTTTGCTGTGTACATCTGGAACGGCTGCAGCCAATTACTATCCTGCCATTGTGGAAGCCCAGTATTCCAGAGTGCCGCTAATCGTGCTTACTGCGGACCGGCCTCATGAACTAAGGGATGTTGGCGCTCCTCAGGCGATCGATCAGATTCATTTGTATGGAAAAAATGTAAAATGGTTTGTTGAGATGGCTCCTCCTGAGAATACAGCAGAAATGCTTCGTTATGCCCGCACAGTTTGCGCAAGGGCAGCATCTGCTGCCCAGACCTCACCAGCAGGGCCGGTTCATCTTAACTTTCCTTTCCGTGAGCCTTTAGTGCCGCAGCTTGACCGCAATGATTTATTTGAGCTGAGTGAGCGCACCGAAGGTTATGTAAATATCCATAGTGGCCAGTTTGGTTTGCCTAATGAAGAGTACAAGGAAATGGCACAGATATTTAACTCTGCACAAAAAGGAATTATTGTCTGCGGTCCTCTGGAAAAAGCTGACTTCTCTGCAGCCGTGATTAAGCTGGCGGAAAAGCTCAACTATCCGATCATTGCTGATCCATTATCCCAGCTAAGAAGCGGACTTCACGAAGGAAGCTTCATTATTGATGCCTATGATAGCTTTTTGAAAAACGATGATGCGAAAAAGGCACTCAAGCCGGATGTCATTATACGCTTCGGTGCTATGCCTGTATCGAAGCCATTGACTATTTTCATGAAAGAAAACAGCACTGCCCGCCAGATTATTGTCGATGGAGGCAGGGGATGGCGGGATCCTGCACTGCTCTCAACCGAAATGATTCATTGCGATGAGATTCTATTCTGCGAGTCTGTCACCTCATTTTTAAACACTTCAGAGAATGATGAATTTATTGCTTTATGGAAAAAAATCAATGATCTTACCAGATCAAAGCTTGCGGATATTAATGCAGTGGACGAACTGAGCGAGGGGAAATTATTTTTCCAGCTGGCGGAATTACTGCCGGAAGGCTCTACCCTATTTGTAGGAAATAGTATGCCTATAAGGGATCTGGATACATTCTTCCATTATAATCAAAAGAGCATAAGAGTAATGGCCAACAGGGGAGCAAATGGCATTGATGGCACCGTTTCAACTGCTCTTGGTGCTGGAATGGCATCACAGCCGCTGTATCTAGTGCTTGGTGATTTAACCTTTTTCCATGACTTAAATGGCTTAATTGCCTCTAAGCAGTATGGAATAGATATCAATATATTGCTGATTAATAATAATGGAGGCGGAATCTTCTCATTCCTGCCGCAGGCAAATCACCCCAGAAATTTTGAAAAATTGTTTGGGACACCTCTTGATCTGGATTTTAGCCATGCCATTAAGATGTTTGGCGGCCAATATGATTTAATCTCAGATTGGGAACATTTTATTTCCGCCTTCCAACAGAACATGGACAGATCAGGCATAAAGGTAATGGAAATTACGACAAATCGGGACAGGAATTTAACCGAGCATCGAGAATTGTGGGAATCTGTTTCCCGGGAAATAAGTCGATTGCTGGAAGGGTGAATGCCGATGAAATATGTCATTAATGGAGTCCGATATCATGTCGATACATGGGGAACTGGATTTCCACTTCTGCTTCTCCATGGCTTCACAGGAAATAGTGAAGGGTGGAAAGAGTTCGCTCCCTTCTGGAAGGATCATTCGAAGACAATAGCTTTGGATATCATCGGCCATGGAAAGTCTGGATCACCACCTGATATTGGTCAATATCAAATAGAAGAGTCTGCCGCAGTGATTAACAGTCTATTAGAAAAGATGGGAATCGGGAAGATTGATGTTCTTGGATATTCTATGGGAGGGCGCCTTGCGCTAACTTTTGCGGTCAATTATCCTGAAAAGGTCCGCAAGCTGATTTTGGAAAGTGCAACTCCAGGTCTTAGGACGGAAGCGGAAAGGCATGAAAGAAGGATTCAGGATAAAAAATTGTCTGAAAAGATTCGGCAGGAAGGCATTAAGAATTTTATTGACTATTGGGAGAACATCCCTTTATTTCAAAGCCAAAAAAGTCTTCCGGAAAAAATTCGAACCAGAATAAGATGCCAGCGTTTGGCCAATTCCATTGATGGCCTGGCAAACAGCCTGAACGGCATGGGCACTGGGGTGCAGCCATCCTGGTGGGATGAGCTTGCTCATCTCGAAATGCCAGTCCTTCTAATTACCGGAAACCTGGATCAAAAATTCTGCAGAATTGCGGAAGAAATGTCAAAAATTTTGCCAAATGTCAAGTGGAAGACCGCTGAAGATGCAGGACATGCAATTCATGTGGAGAAACCTGAATTATTTGGTACAATAGTAAGTGGGTTTTTGTCGCAGACAGGGGAGAATAATACAAATGGCAGTAAAGATTGAGGAATGATGTCATTTGATGTAGCGGCAATTAACGCTTTCTAATACATATTAAGGAGGATTTATGTATGTCAGCTGTTGAATGGATTGCAGGAAAACAGTACGAAGAAATCATTTATGAAACATACAATGGAATTGCGAAAATTACGATTAACAGACCGCAAGTCCACAATGCCTTTACTCCAAGAACGGTAATGGAATTAATTGATGCTTTTGCGTACGCACGTGATGATGAAAATGTAGGTGTTATTGTCCTGACGGGTGCCGGAGATAAAGCATTTTGTTCAGGCGGGGATCAATCTGTCAGAGGACATGGCGGATATGTAGGTGACGACCAGATCCCTCGTTTAAATGTACTGGATCTGCAGCGCCTGATCCGTGTTATTCCTAAGCCGGTTATTGCAATGGTAAAAGGCTATGCGATTGGGGGAGGACATGTCCTTCATATCGTATGTGATTTAACGATTGCAGCAGATAACGCTGTATTCGGACAAACAGGCCCTAAAGTAGGCAGCTTTGATGCAGGTTATGGTTCAGGATATCTTGCTAGAATCGTCGGCCATAAGAAAGCACGCGAAATTTGGTATCTGTGCCGCCAGTACGGCGCTCAGGAAGCTTTGGATATGGGGCTTGTCAATACTGTGGTGCCGCTTGAGAAAGTGGAAGAAGAAACAATTAAGTGGTGTGAAGAAATACTGGAGAAGAGCCCGACGGCTATCCGCTTCTTGAAGGCTGCCTTCAATGCCGATACTGATGGGCTTGCAGGAATCCAGCAATTCGCCGGAGATGCAACACTTCTATACTATACAACAGATGAAGCGAAAGAAGGCCGTGACGCATTTAAAGAAAAGCGCAAGCCTGACTTCGGCCAATTCCCGCGTTTTCCTTGATTGAATATTAATTTTTTCAGCTTGATGGCTTGCCATCAGGCTGTTTTTATATGAAAAATCGCATGAAATGAGGAGTATATGATGGAAGCGCAAATAGTACCGAATTTTCTTCAACAGCGAACTTTTTTAACCCCCGATCGCCCTGCCCTTTCCTTTTTGGGGAAAACCTATACATTTTCTGAAGTATATGAGCGTACATACACAATAGCAGGGCAGCTCCAGGCAGCTGGATGCATGAGAGGACAGTTTGCAGGTGTCCTTCTCCGAAATCATGAGGACACTGTTTTTATTCTTTTGGCCCTGCAGCTGCTCGATGTAAAAGCCGTCATATTAAATAACAGGCTGACTGCTGAGGAATTGATTTGGCAAATGAATGATTCGAAGTCCGCTTTCCTTTTAACTGAGAATACTTTTAATGAAGTTAGCCAAAAGGTTGTAAACTCCTTAGGAGAAATTTCGGCAATCTATAAAGAAGATTTATTCAGGAGAGATCCTGATGAGCCGTCAGTAGTAGAAGAAATAAGTCTTGATGAGGTTTGTACCATCATGTATACATCCGGTACAACCGGCAATCCAAAAGGTGTACTGCAAACCTACGGAAATCATTGGTGGAGTGCAGTGGGGTCTGCATTGAATTTAGGGTTGAATGAAAACGACAGCTGGCTGTGTGCTGTCCCGATTTTTCATATTAGCGGCTATTCCATTTTAATGCGGAGCATTATCTACGGCATGAAAATGGTTCTTTTTGAATCTTTCCATGAAGAGAAAGCCATTGAGGCCATTTCCATCGAAAAAGTGACAATCATGTCTGTTGTGAGTACGATGCTGACCAGGGTAGCAGATGCACTTAAAGGTGAAAAGCTGCCGGAGTATTTCAGATGTATGTTATTAGGGGGAGGACCCGCAGCAAAATCTCTTCTTGAAGATTGCAGAGAGAAGGGAATTCCTGTATACCAGACTTACGGAATGACAGAAACTTCGTCCCAGATCGTGACACTGGCTCCGGAATACAGTCTCAGCAAATTAGGTTCGGCCGGTAAACCTTTATTCCCTTCCCAGCTGAAAGTTGCTGATCCAAATGGGAAGCATGCTGATCCCGGAGAAGCGGGCGAAATTCTTGTAAAAGGTCCAAATGTGACAAAAGGGTATTTAAACCGGAAAGAGGAAACAGCAGAAAAACTAAAGGGTGGCTGGCTTTCAACTGGAGATATTGGATATGTGGATAAAGAAGGATTCTTATATGTGCTTGATCGGCGGTCAGATTTAATCATTTCAGGCGGTGAAAATATCTATCCGGCTGAAGTCGAGGGTGTGCTTGTTTCACACGCCCAAATATCGGATGCAGGGGTTATCGGCATGAAGGACGATGTTTGGGGTGAGGTGCCTGTAGCCTTTATCGCTGGAGACGAGAATCTGGATGAAAAAGAAGTGATGAAGTACTGCTTTGAGAAGCTGGCAAAGTATAAAGCACCTAAAAAACTCATCATCATTAATGAAATCCCTAGGAACGCTTCAAAAAAGATATTAAGAAGAAAGCTTCGGGAACTGCTTGAGGAAAGCGGGAATTAGCATGGATATCAAGACAATTACTTTATATAAAATCAAGATGCCTTTGAAAACACCTTTTTCCACGCATTTAGGGACAGTGAAGGATAGAGAGGGAATTATTATTGAGGTAATCGATCAAGAAGGACGGAAAGGCTACGGTGAAGGAGTCGCTTTTTCTTCACCCTGGTATACGGAGGAAACGGTTGAAACGAGCTATCATATGCTAAAAGAATTCCTTATCCCAATAATGCGTAATGCGGATATAAAGCATCCTTCAGAAGCGGGCCGCGTTTTTGACGCTTTCAGAAGGAATCAAATGGCGAAAGCGGCACTTGAAACGGCTTTATGGGACTTGGCAGCCAAAAAAGAAGATATTTCTCTATCAAAATATATAGGAGGCCAGCGGGAATTGATTCCATCCGGCGTGGTTGTTGGCGCTAAAACAAAGGAAGAAGTAAGAAGGCAAATTGAATACTATCTGGAGAGCGGCTATCAAAGGGTAAAAATAAAGATCAGCCCGGCGAACGATTATGAATTTATTTCAGAGATCCGCCGCTTTTACCCTGATCTGCCAATCATGGCAGATGCAAATTCAGCTTACTCATTGGACGATATAGAACATTTAAAAAGGCTTGATGATTTTGGGCTGCTGATGATTGAACAGCCGCTGGAATATGATGATATTGTTGATCATGCAAAGCTTCAGAAAGAACTGAAAACACCAATTTGCCTGGATGAGAGTATTGTCACCTTTAATGATGCCAGGAGAGCTGTCGAGCTGGGAAGCTGTAAAGTCATCAATATTAAGATTGGCCGGGTTGGAGGTCTGGGAACAGCAAAGAAGATTCATGATTATTGTCTGGATAAAGGGATCCAAGTCTGGTGTGGAGGCATGCTGGAGTTTGGAATCTCCCGTGCACATAATATTGCTCTTGCCTCCATGGAGGGCTTTTCCATTCCTGGAGATATCTCAGCCTCGGGCAGGTATTGGGAAGAAGACATCATTCTGCCCGAAGTCACCGTGGAAAACGGGATGATAAAAGTTCCTGATAAACCGGGAATCGGTTATGAAATTAATGAAAAAAGGCTGAATGAAGTTTCCACCTCTAAAGATAGCATTGCTTTATAAGTAAAAAACCGCAGTTCTGCTTTTGGCAGATTTGCGGTTTTCGTTATATTGCAAAAAAATAGACGCATTATCAGCGCCCTTTATTTATAAATTATTGCGTAATTTCGTCTTTAATAAATGAATCCTCTTTAATGGCAAAGGAGCTTAATCCAGCAGCAGCGGCAAAAGCAGCTCCAAGCAAAATAATGGTTGATAACATATGTATCACTCCTATAAGTTGTTGTTACTCTATACATTCCCGGTAGGAATCTTAATAAACTTGTTTTTATAAAAAACACAAAAGCGATGCATAAAATGCACCGCTTTTGCAGCATTTCGCCTAACCATCCAATGAAATGCGTACCAGCAATCCGATAGCACCCGGAAGGTGCTGTCACCCATTAAAGGTCATGAGGCTCAAACGTTTTGCAGTCTGTTTCTTTGCTGTTGTCTGCGGTTTCTCCAGTATGGCTGACTACGTATATTTGGTCTGCACTGCATCGGTTCCCATTTTTCCAGAAAGCGCAGTTGTTAACTTCACATAAAACGTCTTTTGCCATTTTCAAACACCTCTTATCAGAAAATTGTGACCACATTAAAATTGACAAATTTGCGGAGCATGTCACTTCTTTATTTTCTGCAGTGCTTTACTGTTCAGTCATGGCATTTGCAGGAATATCATGCCGGATCTTTAGTTTGTTTTTGCCGCAAATATCGTTTGTCGTTCATGAAAAGGCTCCAAAAGTATATGAACCCAGGGAAAAGTATTAGGAATCCTGCGATATAGGTGGCAAATATGGCCCGGAATGAGCTCGGATCTGTAAACGCAGAAGCAATAGTCACTTCAGGGTATACAATATAGGGCAGATGAGCTTTTCCATATACATAGCTGGCAGCAAGGTATTGGAGGGTTATGGAAATAACCGCCAATCTGGGAATTCCCCTAACTCCTTTTTTGTTTACGGACGGAAGGAACAGTGCCAGTCCTCCTATTAGAAAGAATCCAAGAGACAGTAAAAGCAAAGGCAAATCATCGATCATCTTTTCATAAATCCAAAATGCTTCCCTTTTTAAAGTAAACATAATAAGAAATGCCATTATGATTGAAACCGGTCCAAGCATGATTGCATCCCTGCGGTACACTGAGTAAGCTTCCATCTCTTCCGAGGCTTTTGAGTAGTCAGCGAGTAGAAGGGAAGACAAAAACAGTGTGCTGCTGATGGCAAAACCAATAAAAGCATATTCATTCGGGCTAGTAAAAAGATGCGCAAGGTCCAGAGATTGCCTGCCATCAGTAAATTCAACAAAATCTCCATGGGTGATGGGCAAAACGCTAATCAGCAATCCGGGGATAAGGATTCCGGATAGGCCTGAAATATAGGTGAGCGGCTTCCTGTATTCTTCCGCAATGTTGGAAAACACGAGGAATGCACTTCGGATCGCAAGTAATAGCAATATGATGCTGCCTGGTATTAGAAGTACAGTTCCCAGTGTATAGGCTGCAGTTGGAAAAAGGCTATAGACTGCCACTACAATTGCGACGATAAAGGTGTTTGTCACTTCCCAGGTAGGAGACAAATAACGATTCGCCACATTTGCCGCCTTTATTTTGGGCAGATTGAAGTAAATCATGGACCAGAAGCCTGCGCCGAAATCCATTGTTGCCATTACCGCATATATGAAGACGAATCCCCATAACACTGTGATGGCAAGTAATTCTTCAGCCATTGGATTCACTCCTTCATGTATTTGATCCGTATAGAGGAACGTTTTTCTGTTCGGCTCTATTTATATCATCTATTACGGTATTCTTTTTGAAGTAATATAGCATAACAAACACAACTGCCACCCCAAGCACTACATATACCAGGGCAAAGAGAATAAATAATATCCCCAGATTTTCAGCGGTCGTAACAGAATCAGCAGTGGACAGCACCCGGTAGATGGTCCAAGGCTGACGTCCGGTACAGGCAAATACCCAGCCAAATTCTATTCCAAGAACTGCTAGCGGCCCTGAAGCAACAAATGCCCACATGAGGACCCGCGGAAAATGATTTTTTTTCAGAAACTTATTCCATACGAAAGCGATTAAGGATAAAAATATCAGCAATGAACCAATTCCGACCATGGCATTAAAGAGAGTATGAACAAAAAGTGGAGGCCATTCTTCTTCCGGAAAGTCATTCAGACCCACTACAACGGTGTCAAAGCTGTTGCCCGCCAAAAAGCTTAGTGCCCACGGAATTTCGATTCCCCACTTAACCCCCTGTGTTTCACGGTCTGTAAATCCGCCGATTGCAAGGGGCGCATAGGATTGTGTTTCAAACAGCCCCTCTGCTGCTGCAAGTTTTTCCGGCTGATACTCATGCAGATATTGAGCCGATTCATGGCCGTTTAAAGCTGTTAAAAATGAAAAAATTCCGCCGACAATCAGGCTCAGCATAAGTGCTTTCTTATGAAAGTTATATACTCGTGTTCCGAATGGAGTTCTCAGCATTTTGAAAGCAGCAACTGACGCTACAACAAATGCGCCTGTTGTGTAAGCTGATAGTGCCACATGGCCAGCTGTAACGATAAAGCTTGGGTTAAAAAACGCAGCCCATGGATCCACATCGACAATTTCCCCATCGACAATCCTGAAGCCCTGTGGTGTTCCTTCAAATGCGTGAACATTGGTTATCAGAACAGCAGAGGCGAAAGCGCCAAGGGCAACCAGCACAAGGCTTGATATACGCATCCATGGAGGAATTCTTTCGGCAGCATACACATAAATTGACATAAATAAAGCTTCAATAAAAAAAGCGTAAATTTCAATCTGGAATGGCAAAGCCATCACCTTGCCGATAACCTCCATAAAACCAGGCCAGAGAAGGGAAAGCTGCGTTCCTGCTATGGTTCCTGTCGGAATTCCTACTCCAAGAAGCACTGCAAATGCCTTGGTCCACCGTTTTGCCATAATGACGTAATCATGATCCTTCGTTTTCTGGTAAAGAAGTTCCGCTGTCAGCATCATCAGTGGCAAGCCAACTCCAATCGTTGCAAAAATAATATGAAAGCCCATTGTAGTCCCAAATAAAGACCTTGCAATCAATAAATCACTCAATGCATTTTCATCCCTTCAATTTCTTCAATGGAAATAGTTTCTTCAAAAACCAGCCAACTATGTAAACTTTTCCTGTATTAGCTATATTAAGGAAACGAAAAAACCTCCCAATGTGGGAGGTTAGTGAGAACTTATTCGTTCAGCGCTTTTTTCAATGAATCCAGATTATCTTCCATAAGTGTAAAATAAGTTTGATTTTCTGATATATTTTCTTCTGTAAGGACCGATAAATTATGAAGCATTAAAGGTTCTGCACCGATTTCTTTTTGCAGAATTTCAGTCAGTCTTGAGCTGACATTCTGTTCAAAAAAGACATATTTCAAGTCATGTTCTTTGGCTTCCGCAATGATTTTCTGCAGTTCTTTCTGAGTAGGCTCGCTGGAAGAATTTAAACCCGATACACTGATTTGATCTAAACCATATCGTTCTTCCCAATATCCATATGCTGCGTGTGAAACAATGAATTCCTTATGCTCAGCATTTTGAACTGTCTGCTCAAAGTCATTATGGAGAAGATCCAGCTCCTGGGCAAGCTCCAGATAATTCTGTTCAAACTGCTCTTTCTGTTGAGGCATCTGCTCAACTAAAGCATCTTTAATTGATTCAGCCAATTCCTTGGAGTATAAAGGATCCAGCCAAACATGGGGGTCGATATCTCCATGGCTATGATCATGACCTTCTTCAGATTCTCCTTCATGTTCATGGCCATCTTCAGATTCAGCTCCGTGCTCATCAGCATGTTCTTCTTCATGTTCAGCTTCATCAGCATGTTCTTCGGCTTCATGCGCAGGATCATGATTTTCATCTGAGTGAACAAACTCAATATTTTCTCCTGCGGCCACCATTTTAACTTTCTCATTTTTCAATGTTTCTTTTGCTTTTTCCACAAAGCCTTCAAGACCGAGTCCTATAAAAATAAAAAGATCTGAATCAGCCAGCTTCATCATATCTTTTTGTGATGGTTCAAAAGTATGTTCATCCGACCCGGGAGGATAGATGGTTTCAACTTCTAACGCATCCCCTCCGATTCGTTCAGTAAAATATTGAAGCGGGTATACCGTTGTATAAACCGTAGTTTTATTGCTGCTGTTTTCTTCTGGCTTATCGTCTGAGCAGCCTGATAGAACTAAGATTAGGCCTAAAATAAATACTAAAAATTTCTTTGTCATTTTCTCTTTCTCCTCCTTTAGTAAAACGTAGTTATTACGATTTAAAGCACGGACTATATTTTTAAATAATGTTTATTAGGGCAGTTAATTGCAGCAGTCAGCGTCCAAGTGATTAATAATACGTAATCATTACGATTTCCCTTAGTTATCTTACATAATTTCCAGCCAAAAAGCAAGAATAAAAATTTGTTTGAAGCTCCAGCTTTATGTATCATAAATATAGATGCCTGTTAAAGGTCATCATTAGTATTGACATCTTTTTGTCAAGTATTGCAGCATTTATGCCTGCTCAAAGCAAAAAAATACATAAAAGTCAGGGAGTGGAACAATTGAAACTTTTAGAAGAAATCTTAAACCATAACCAGCAGTTTGTTGAAGAAAAGAAGTATGAAGAGTTTGAAACAACGAAATTCCCTAATAAGAAAATGGTTATCTTGACTTGTATGGACACTCGTTTAGTGGAGCTTTTGCCAAAAGCGCTCAATGTAAGAAATGGTGATGTGAAAATTATCAAAAATGCGGGAGCTTTAGTAACACATCCGTTTGGAAGTATTATGAGAAGCATCTTAGTAGCTGTTTACCAGCTGCAGGCAAAAGAAGTGTTTGTTATTGGCCATCATGACTGTGGCATGAGCGGAATGAAAGCAGATGCGGTTGTCAGCAGCATGAAGGAGAGAGGCATTACTGAGGATGCATTGGATACGATGACATACTCAGGAATCGCTGCAGAAGACTGGCTAAGAGGCTTTGAAAATGTAGAGGATAGTGTGTCCCATAGCGTCCATATGGTGAAAAAGCATCCATTGATGCCGGCAGATGTGCCTGTGCATGGGCTTGTTATTCATCCTGGCACAGGCAAGCTTGATTTGGTAGTGGACGGATACGAGGGTTAATTCTTTTTGGGCCATTCCTCCGGAACAAGGTCAACACCGCCTGGATGAAAGGGATGACATTTAAGGATCCGTTTTATAGTCAGCCAGCCGCCCTTTAAGGCGCCAAATCGCTTAACAGACTCCAGCCCATAATGGGAACATGTCGGATAAAAACGGCATGTTGGAGGCTTTAGCGGTGAAATCGCAATTTGATAGAAACGAAATATCGAAATCATTATTTTTTTTAACATGGCATTACCTTTCCTGGTTAAATCATATTTTCTTTTAAAATAACATATAATCGTGAAAACGTCATAATTTTCATATTAATTTGATGAATTTAGTCGGATATTGCGTTATAATAAAAGGAAAACTTTAGGGGAGTGTTTTGAATGCCTTCAGTAGAAAGTTTCGAGTTGGATCACAATGCTGTTAAAGCTCCATACGTGAGGCACTGCGGTGTCCATAAAGTGGGAAGTGACGGTTTAGTTAACAAGTTTGATATCCGTTTCTGTCAGCCAAATAAGCAGGCGATGAAGCCGGATGTCATTCATACACTTGAGCATCTGCTCGCTTTTAATATCCGTACGCATGCAGAGAATTATGATCATTTTGATATTATTGATATTTCCCCGATGGGATGCCAGACAGGCTATTATTTAGTCGTTAGCGGAGAGCCGTCAGTTGAAGAAATAATCGATCTGCTTGAAGCTACAATGCAAGATGCGGTTGAAATAACCGAGATTCCTGCTGCAAATGAGAAGCAATGCGGACAGGCAAAGCTTCATGACCTTGAAGGCGCAAAACGTCTTATGAGATTCTGGCTGGATCAATCGAAGGATGAATTGAAACAGGTTTTTGCATAATGAAAACGGGCTGACTGGTCAGCCCGTTTTTATAATAAGATAAGAATAAAATTTTGTAAGCCGATAACTGCATGATTTATAAAATCGGCGATAAGAGTCTTGAAATGGATTCTTTCAATTTGATTTTTAAGGCTCTATTTCTGTAATCTTCTGCAGTAAGGTTAGTTGATAGCTGGACATCTTTCTGAAAGCTCTCAGTCAGTTCTTTCGAAACGTCCTCATCATATATAAAGGCATTTACCTCAAAATTCAGCCTAAAGCTTCTAACATCTATATTCGCGGTTCCAACCGACGAAACTTTCTCGTCAACAATCAAGGTTTTTGCATGGATAAAGCCATTCTCATATATATAGATGTTCGCATTAGCTTTTAACATTTCTCCTATATAGGAGTAGGTTGCCCAATAAACAAACATATGGTCAGGCTTGTTTGGTACCATAATGTTCACTTCCACCCCTGATAATGCAGCTATTTTCAATGCATCCAGTAGACTAGCGTCCGGAATGAAATAGGGAGTTTGGATATAAATAGATTTACGGGCCGATGAAATCATTTTTATATACCCATTTTTAATCTGTTCCCATTCCGAATCAGGACCGCTGGTAACAATTTGCATCCCTACGCTATCTCGAGACTCGGTCAGTGGAAAATACTTAGGAGCATAGTAAATATCATGGCGGTGCGAAGCCTGGTTCCAGTCCAGGATAAAGCGGGTCTGCAGGGAATGGACAGCACTCCCTCTAATTCTTAAATGAGTATCACGCCAATACCCAAACTTTGGATTTAGCCCGAGGTATTCATCCCCGACATTAAACCCTCCAACATATCCAATTCGGCCGTCAATAATGGCAATCTTGCGATGGTTCCGGTAATTAATTCTCAAGTTGATAAAGTGCAGCCGGGAAGGGAAAAAGGCTTCAATTTCCCCTCCTGCCGCAATCAGCTCTTTAAACGCCCTTTTATGCAGGCTTCTTGAACCCAGTTCATCATAGAGAAGCCTTACTTTTACGCCTTCTTTTGCCTTTTCCGTCAAAAGATTGATTAAGCTTTTCCCCAGATTATCTCTCTTGAAGATATAATACTGCAGATGGATGTGATCGGCTGCATTTTTGATGTCCTCCACAAGCGAATTGAACTTCTCTTTCCCATCTGTAAAAATCCTGACCTCGTTGTCCTGGGTTAATACCGAATCATTATTGACAAGATGCATATATATAAGGTCCTTGGAGTTTTTAATTATGTCATTTCGAAAATGGAAATCCTTTTCCTTGATTCCTCTGATTTGATTGTTCAGCAGTTCATCAATTCCAATCTTTTTGCGGTCTTCCCATTGAAACATCTTTCTTCTGGTTAAATTCTGCCCAAAGAAGAGGTACATGAAAAAACCAAGAAGAGGAAGAAAGAACAAAACCATGAGCCAGGCCCATGTGGCACCTGCATCCCTTCGCTCCAGAAAGATAACAAATGCTGCCAGGATAATATTTAATACTAGAAATACTGTAAGCATCATGGAGTATATATCCATCTCAATGTCCTCTCATTACATGTATATTATTTCCGTCCATTAAAAGGAAAACCTCCGGCTATACGGAGGCTGTATATATAATAGCGTATGCTTATGAACGGTTTTGGTTATCTTCTTGGTCTTCTTTAGCCTCTTTTTGTTCCTGCTCGCTGTCAGGAAGCGGATCAACTGGGTCTACCGTATGTTTGAATTGGTAAGCTTTTGAAGTGGTAATGACGCTTAAAAGCAGTACCACGATCACAATGATAATCGATATGACTAATACCGTATACATGTTTCTCCCCCTTTTCTATCAATATTTTACCATGAAAGCAGCTCTTTCATGAAAGATTTCGCAATCACCAAGGTACAGGTTTGATTTTTGTTAATGTGGGTAATCTATTGTTGGGAGGATGATTTATATGAGTAAAGAATTGGTAAAGGCTGTTAACCAGCAAGTAGCAAACTGGACTGTTCTGTATGTAAAGCTTCACAATTACCATTGGTATATTAAAGGGAAAAACTTTTTTACCCTTCATGCAAAATTTGAAGAACTTTATAATGAAGCCAACGTACATGTTGATGAACTGGCTGAGAGAATCCTGGCTCTTGAAGCCAAGCCGGTTGCGACTATGAAGGAAGTTCTTGAGACCAGTTCTCTCGAAGAAGCGACAGGAAAAGAAAATGAAGAAGAGATGGTCCAATCTGTCGTTGATGACTTCGAAAAAATGGTGGACGAGCTTCAGGAAGCCATTGAGCTAGCAGAAGAAGCCAAAGATGAAGGAACAGGCGACATGCTGATTGCTGTAAAGCAAAGCTTAAAGAAACATATTTGGATGCTAAAAGCATACCTTGGCTAATAAACAAAGACTGGCTGGAAAGCTGGTCTTTTTGTATGCAAAAAAAAAAGAGGGAGTGCCTTCGGAACAAATCTAAACCGGGTTCCTTACCTTTGTGCTTACCTTACTCCCGGCGTGTAGGTACAATAAAACAAAAAGCGGCTTATCGCCGCCTTAAATAATATGGATAGTGAATAATTCCGGATATGTATAGTTTAGTGTATGTTACGGTGATGAATGATTGGGCTTCTGCGCTGGCCGTAATTCTCACTGGCAAATTTCCCTTTTAAGCTCTCAATCAGATAAAGCCCCATTAAATCATATAATTCCTGATTTTCGAGATCCTTGATGATATTCAGCAGGTCTTCTCTGTCCATTTCTTCTAAGAAGGCAAAAGCGAGCATATCGATATCCTCTTCATCACCTGTCAGCTTATTCCTGTAAAGTTCATATAGCTCATCAATCAGTTTCATGATAACACCTCCTTAATAATGCGCCTGTTTTATTTAGTATACTTAATTTAATACCCCTGATGCAGGAAAATATTCACCCGGATAAATTGAGAAGCCGTTTCCCATTTATTTAACTTAGTATATGTAAGCTTATGAAGAATGATCGTAATTTCGTATAATTTTATCATAAATGTGGGATACGATAACTATAGAAATGAAAAAGTAATGATATTTAAGATAAAGCAACCGGTGTTGAAGCTGTGTCACAGGAATGAACAAAAAAGGGGCTGACATGATTGGAAGGGAATAAAAAGACGTATTATATAACGCTTGGTTCTGGGGAGATTTCGCAAAGTGCCACTGGCTCAACATGGAATTTTAAAATAGAGGCAACAGATGATGAAATCATTTCCTTAAGAGAATATTTTGACCAGAACTATTCAACTGAGTGGCAGAATTTTTACAGGGCCCATGTTCCTTATGTTCAATACCATTATGACCGTGAAAATGATGCTTATGATGATACAATGAAGAAAATTTATGGAATGATTTATGATCTTGGAGATGATGAAGCAAGAAAGCATATTGAAAGCATGGGGATCCTCACCGAAGAGGAACATAAATAAGAAAAACGGAAGCGCATCGCCCACCCCCTGCACCTGAATGGGGCAGGTGGAAAGCTCTCGAAGTGCCAAGTAATATTTAGTAGCATAAAAAGCTGAGGCGATGCCTCAGCTTTTCTACATTTCCATTTCTACAGCTGTATCAAGAACTTCCTGCGGAACAGCTATAGCCTCTACCTTATTATAGTTTGAGTATTGGCCGTTCATGTTCTGCTTCATGGAGATGGTCTGGCCTTCAGCCGTGATTTCCATTTCCATAATCATATTCAGCACACTTGGATAAAAAGTTTCTTTATCAATCACGATTTCGTATTCCACGCCGTTAATTTTCATGTTATCAAGCATTTCTCCGTTCGCGGCCAGTTCAGGCGGGAGCGTTTCTGCTGCTGTTTCCTTCACAAAATCATTGAACTTTTCTCCATCGGCTTTCAGCTTTAGGATGTAGTTTTCTGCGTCCTGTTCAAACGTAAAGTCGTCCACGAACTCCTGCAATTTTTTTAGTTCTTCACCAGGATTCGTCTGCTGACTGGACATTTGAAGCAAATCATCCGACATTTCTTTAGGGAACTTCATCCACTGCTTACCGGCGGCGTCATAAAGGAACATGCCTTCTTCAGTAAAATAGCTTTCGATATCATATGACTCTTCTGTGCCGTCCATCGACATAGTCATCTTTTGATAGAAGGCCATTGGATCTGTTGTAACATCCATGTCAATGACAGAATCGATATTCATATTTTCCCCTTCAGTGCCTGAGCTCATTTCCTGGCTCATATCCATATTTACGGAGAAGCTTTTAAGCTCTTCTGAAGCCTCGGTTGATTTCGTTAAAACTTCCTCCAGTGTCAATTCTGAAGCTTCTTCTGCTTTGGTTTCTTCCTTGTCTGTGCCACCATCAGATTCATTTACAGGTTTTGCTGTCTCACTGCATGCAGCCAGCATTAGAATCATTAAGAAGCCAATAAGAATTGCAAGGGACTTTTTCAAGGTATACACTCCTCTATTTTGGTTAGTCAGCTAATTTTACGGGAAAAAAAGGAAAAAAGTTTCAAAAATATGTAATTTGATACTTTAGGCCCAGAAGTTTTTAAATAAATAATAAACATATATAATGATAACAACAGAAATTTATTTTCGAGTGAGGGAAAAGTATGGAAACCTTTTTGGATGCGAACGGCGGGGAAGTGAGATTTTCTTTTAATAAAAGAGCTTTTGGAACAGAGCCAAGACATGTTCTGGTCATTTGCCGCTATGGCGATCAATGGCTGCTGACGAATCATAAAAAGCGGGGGTGGGAATTTCCGGGCGGCAAGAGAGAACAGGGGGAGTCACTTGATGAGGCAGCCAGAAGAGAGGTATATGAAGAAACAGGAGCGGACTTAAAGGATTTACATTTTATTGGTGAATATGAAGTAAACTTTGGAACCGAACGTTTTGTCAAAGCCATTTTTTTCGCAGAGGTGGAGAGCCTTAACAAAAAGGAGCAATATTTTGAAACTGACGGTCCCATCCTGACAGAGGGAAACATGCTGGAAGACAGATGGAACAGTCAATACAGTTTTATCATGAAGGATAAAGTAATTGAAAACTGCCTCGAAAAAATCATGAAGGAAAAGTAAAAAACGGCAATACACTGTGCCGTTTTTTTAAGATCCATTTTTAATCAGTTTTCGCTCGAGAAGTTCGACAAGCTGATACATCACTGTTGCAAAAACAGCAATTACCAGCAATGACAGCATGACAAGGGTGAAGTTGAATACTTGGAAGCCGTAAATAATCATGTATCCGAGACCTTTTGAAGATACGAGGAATTCGCCGACAATGACTCCGACCCATGATAGCCCGACATTCACCTTTAAAGTGGAAATGATAGTCGGGAATGAAGCAGGCAAAATGGCTTCCCTGAAGATTTGAAATCGATTCGCCCCAAAGGTCTGAAGCACTTTAATATAATTGGGGTCTACTTCTTTGAAAGATGTATAGACGACAATGGTTGTGATGATGATGGAAATAATCGCTCCCATGGCTACAATTGAAGTAAAACTGGGGCCTAATGCGACGATTAATATCGGGCCAAGGGCAACCTTTGGCATTGAATTCAGGACAACCAAATAGGGATCCGCTATTTTCGATAGCATCGGTGACCACCAGAGAATGGCTGCAAGCAATGTGCCTAAAAAAGTACCCAAAATGAATCCAAAAACGGTTTCTGACAAAGTATAGCCTAAATCCACCATCAAGGTACCATCCTGGATTTTGGTTAAAAATAACCCCCATACTTTAGAAGGCGAACTGAAAATCAGCGGATCTATCCATTGCTTTTGGCTTGCCAGCTCCCACCCTGAAAAAAACACGATAAAGATGACAGCCTGATAGAAGCGGACCCATTTTTTTTCACGGTTCAACGACTGGATATATTTCTGGTGGAGGAATTTAACGTTCTCCTGCGGGCTCAAGGGACTCCAGCTCCTTCCATATAGTTTGAAAAATTGCTGGATATGCTTCATGATTTCTTGCGTTAAAAGGAGTTTCATCTCTTAATTCTTTCGGAATGACAAACGTTTTATGAAGCTGTCCGGGCCTTGCGGAAAAGAGAAAAACGCGATCACTCATGCTGATTGCCTCACCAATATCATGGGTAACCAGTATGGCTGTTTTACCAAAAGATTTAAGCGTGTTAGAGACCAAATCCTCAAGCTTCAGCTTGGTTTGATAATCTAATGCGGAAAAGGGTTCATCAAGCATGAGCAGCTTTGGTTCTGTTGCAAGTGTTCTTACAAGGGCAACACGCTGGCGCATTCCGCCTGAAAGCTGCTTCGGAAACTGTGATTCTACACCTTTTAATCCCATCTCCTTAAGGAGCTGCAGAGCATAAGCTTTTTTGTCTGGAGTAAGGCTGTTCCCGATTTTCAGCCCCAGCAGGATATTTTCTTCAATCGTTTTCCAGGGAAAAAGATAATCCTGCTGCAGCATATAGCCAATTTCATTTTCTGCCGTTTCAACCCGCTTTCCTTCAAGTGTTACAGTGCCTTCTGTGGGTTCAAACAGGCCTGCTATGATGGAAAGCAAAGTTGTCTTGCCGCATCCGCTTGGGCCGAGGAAGGAAACAAATTCGCCTTCCTCCACTTCAAGCGAAATATCGGAGAGGGCCGTTACAGCAGAGGTTTTCGTAAAATAAGTGTGGTGGACAGCATCTACCTTTAAAAAATTCATGTCGGCCTCCTCTTTCGTTTATTACTTCATTACACCTTCAGCGATTTCTGTGTTGACAAGTGTGTCATGCTCTATGCGCTTAGGGAGCTCTCCTGCTTCGTCCATGATGTTCTGCAGATTTTCCCATTCTTCAGTGTCCAGGATAGGATCTGTTGCAAAGGATCCCTGGCTCTTATAGCGGTCTACTACCATCTCAATGATATCAAGCTCGGTATTGTCGAAATATCCTTGAATGGTTTCTGCCGTTTCTTTCGCACTGTGTGTCTCAACCCATTGCTGTGCTTTATAAATCGCTCTTGTGAATTTTTCGACCGTTTCTTTATTTTCATCAATATAGCTTTGTTTTGTCATGAATGTGGTATATGGTACATGACCGGACTCTGTTCCGAAAGAAGCTACGATATAGCCTTTGCCTTCTTTTTCAAAAACACTGGCAGTCGGCTCGAACAGCTGAACAAACTCGCCTGTTCCTGAAGCGAAGGCCGGAGCGATATTGGCATAATCAATATTTTGAATCAAGTCCATATCTGCGTGAGGATCAATTCCATGCTTTTTCAGAACAAACTCACCGGCCATTTGCGGCATACCGCCTTTGCGCTGGCCAAGGAATGTTTTGCCTTTCAGCATATCCCAGGAAAAATTGTCGATTTTATTGCGGGAAACTAAAAATGTTCCATCTGTCTGGGTTAGCTGTGCAAAGTTGATAACCGGGTCATTGGAGCCCTGCGCGGATACGTAAATCGATGTTTCAGAGCCAACAAGCGCCACATCAGCGCTGTCTGAAAGCAAAGCTGTCATCGTTTTATCTCCGCCTGCTGTAGTCGTAAGCTCTACTTTAAGACCTTCTTCTTCAAAGAAACCCTTCTCAAGGGCTACATATTGCGGAGCATAGAAGATGGAACGTGTCACTTCGGCAATACGGACGTTTTGCATTTCATCCTTTCCGCAAGCGGCCAAAGGAACAATAAGTATCGCCGTAAGCAAAAGAAGCATGCTTACTTTCATCCATTTTTTCATAAGCCATAAGACCTCCCTTATGCTAAAAAAGTCAGATTTAAAAGCCTAGGATATCGTATGAAAATCGAAAAAATGTGTGAATGCCCATGGAAACATTTTTAGGCGGAGGTCATAAAGCTCATACTATTAGTCGTATTCAGATTACTTCAAGAGGGGGAATGAGGACATGGAATTCCAAAATGGCCAAATCATAAATAAACAGAGATTTCCTTCGCCAAATCCGGCAATCGAATTATCAGTTGTCACATATCATGCAAACGGATTACATATAAAAGGCCTGCTGGCAGAGCCAAAGGGGGAGGAGCTATATGATGGATTCCTATACCTGAGAGGAGGCATAAAAAATGTCGGGAAAGTAAGGCCTTCACGGATTGTCCAGTTTGCCTGTGAAGGCTTTATTGTATTCGCCCCTTTTTACAGAGGCAACCAAGGGGGAGATGGAAACGAAGATTTTGCAGGGGAGGACAGACAGGACGCGTTTGCCGCTTTCACTCTTCTTCAGGAGCGTGCACGGGTAAAAAGAGTCCATATATTTGGCTTTTCCCGCGGTGGCGTAATGGCATTGCTTACTGCAATCGAGTTTCCGGAAGCCGCGTCCATTGTAACATGGGGAGGGGTCAGTGATATGTTTCTCACTTATGTGGAGCGCAAGGATCTCCGAAGAATGATGAAACGTGTAATAGGCGGAACCCCGACGAAGTTTCCGGAAAGGTATAAATATCGCACCCCGCTTTTTCGGCTGGAACAGCTGGAGGCGCCTGTCTTAATCATCCATGGGGAACAGGATCATAATGTTTCGGTGGAGCATTCCTATCGCCTGGAAAAAAGGCTCAAGGCTCTTAAAAAAGAAGTAGGCAGCTGGTATTTCCCTGAATATACCCACTACTTTCCGCCAGCCGTGAACCGGAAGACAGTAGAGGATTTAAGTGCGTGGATGAAAAGCAATGGGTAGATAAAATTAAAGACTTTCAGAGCGGAAAAAGGTGGGGTAAAATAGAGGTAAGGATATTAAGAATGAAGGAGAGATACCAATGGGTATGCCTTTAGAGCTGAACACAATGATCGTGACAAAGGGAAGGGAAAAAAGACTTGATGAAAATTTCTTTTCGCTTGTCAAAGACGGATACCGATTATATCCGCTCGATATCCCTGTCGAGGTAAAAAGAACAATTGACGGAGACCTGAACGGAATGGGTATTATTAGAAAAGTAGAATGGGAAAACAGCCAGACACTCATTACTTACCAGCTTGTTTCTCTAAACTCAACAAACTAAAGAGCGCCTGGACTTAGTCCGGCGTTTTTTTGTTCAAAAGATTTCTGCAAATCGCAAGTGAGAATAGTGCTTTTTTAATCAGGGAATGAGAAAGAATGATTAGTTGGAATAGTGCCGCTGAGCGAGGAAAAGGAGTTGCGAAAGGACTTAAACAGAAGGAATAGTGCTACTGAGAAATAGAAAAAGAGTGCGAACTGGAACTAATCGAAGCGCACTGTGCCGATCAACGACTATAAGTCTGCATGCAAGAAACTTATTCGTTCGAGCTTGAAGACTTATAAAATGAAATATAAAAAAGGAATTGCTGCTAAGCTGCAATTCCTTTTCTATATTATGCGATTGGTCCGCCTTTTTCTTCGATTTCAGAAGAAACGCTTGTGAACTTCTTGAAGTTCTCACGGAATTTTGCAGCGAGTTCTTTTGCCTTTGCTTCATAAGCAGCCTGATCTGCCCATGTTTTGTTTGGCTGAAGAACTTCGTCAGGCACACCCGTAACGTGCTGCGGAATTTCCAATCCGAAAATTTCGTCTTTGACTGTTTCTACGTTGTTTAGTTCGCCTTCAAGTGCAGCTTCCACCATAGCACGAGTGTAAGCAAGTTTCATGCGTTCACCGACTCCGTACTCTCCGCCAGTCCATCCTGTGTTTACCAGGAAGACTTTTGCATTATGCTCATCGATCTTCTCGCCAAGCATTTCAGCATAACGGTTTGCAGGAAGCGGAAGGAAAGGTGATCCAAAGCAAGTTGAGAACGTTGCCTGCGGTGAAGTGATGCCGCGCTCAGTTCCTGCCAGCTTGGAAGTATATCCGCTTAAGAAATGGTACATTGCCTGCTCTTTTGACAGTTTAGAGATTGGAGGCAATACGCCAAATGCGTCAGCTGTTAAAAATACGATTGTATTAGGATGTCCGGCAATGCTTGGGTCAACAATATTATCGATGGCCTGAAGCTGGTAAGCCGCACGTGTATTTTCAGTTAAAGTGCTGTCATCGTAATCAGCAACCCGAGTTTCGCTGTTTACTACCACATTTTCCAATACAGCCCCAAATCGGATAGCATCAAAAATTTGCGGTTCTTTCTCACGGGATAAGTTAATGCATTTCGCATAGCAGCCGCCTTCAATATTGAAGACGCCATTTGCTGACCAGCCATGCTCGTCATCCCCAATCAGCTTGCGGTTAGGGTCTGCAGATAAGGTTGTTTTCCCTGTTCCGGATAAGCCGAAGAATAAAGCAACATCTCCTTCACGACCAACGTTCGCGGAACAGTGCATAGGAAGGATCCCGTTTTCTGGAAGCATATAGTTCATAACAGAGAAAATGGACTTTTTCATTTCGCCTGCATATTCAGTACCACCGATTAAAACAGTACGGCGCTCGAATGAAATGATGATAAATGTTTCGGACTTTGTGCCGTCAACTGCAGGGTCTGCTTTGAAATTAGGAGCAGAAATGACTGTGAACTCTGCTTGATGATCCAATAGCTCGTCTTCTGCCGGACGAATGAATAACTGATGTGCGAAAAGATTGTGCCAGGCATATTCATTAATTACCTGGATTGGCATGCGGTGCTTTTTATCTGCGCCTGCGAAGCCTTTGAAAACAAATACTTCTTCTTTTTCTTTTAAGTAGTTGATTACTTTATTATAAAGATTAGAGAATGCTTCTTCAGAGATAGGCTGGTTTACGCTGCCCCAATCCATTTTATCTTTATTTGATGCTTCTTCAACAATGTATTTATCTTTAGGAGAACGTCCTGTATACTTTCCTGTAGTAGCGCGTACGGCGCCAGTAGAGGTAAGGGACCCTTCATTGCGGTTTAAAACTTTTTCCACAAGCTGAGGAACGGATAATTGCACTTGAATGTTGCTGCCATTTAATAATTCGCTCAATTCGTTTGATATGCTTACAGAGTTCATCTGATGAATACCTTCCTTTTTTCCGATTTTTTTATGAAAGTGATTACATCTCGAAATTAGTATAACACATTAAAACGATTAGTCTATACTATTACGAAACTTTTTTATTCATGTTATAAAAATGTCATAATTGGACATGCAATTCCACTTTAATCACCTTATAACTGATATATGTTAATATAGAAGAAAGTGTTAATTTTAACATGGGACTGATCTAAAATGAAGACAATTGCCCTCTATGATGAAACTTGTTCTTTATGCAAGGAAACAAAGAAGATATTTAAAAAACTTGATTGGCTGAATAAAGTGGTATGGATTTCTCTGCAGGAGTATGAAAAAATCCCGGATTCTCTCTCGTTTTCCAAGCATGACCTGCGCAGAGAGCTTCATATTATTACTCCATCGGGCGGTGTGAAAAAGGGTTATTCTGCAGTAAGGAGACTGCTGTTCCTCTTTCCTGCCTCCTTTTTAATCAGCCTCCTTTTATATCTCCCATTGACGCCAATACTGGGCGATCCGATCTACAAATGGATTGCTAAAAACAGGCATAAATTTCTAAAGAAAAAATGTGATGATGGAAGCTGTTCGCTGTAAGCATGGAGCATAATTTTCAATGCTGAAATTTTACTGTTAAAAATAATGAAAACTTGTTGACATGATTCGATAAAATACGGTATGATTCAACCTTGAACGGATACTCTCTTATCCCGAGCTGGTGGAGGGACAGGCCCTATGAAACCCAGCAACCTGCTAAAAGGCATTTATCAGCAAAGGTGCTAACCTGACGCAAGGACGTAATTCCTTGAACGATAAGAGTGAAAGGCGCGAATCGATTTGCTTTCAACCTTTTCACTATTGAGAAGGTTTTTTATTTTGCACAGGCAATGGGATGAACGGCTTTTGGAATGTACTATTTATGTGAGTTTTTAGCAGCTTGCAGAGAGGCATAAGAAAAGATGGATGCCTGGCTTTCTAGCCAGCGATGCCTATTTTTCTAATAAAAACTCCATGTTTATTTCATACTACTAAGGGAATGAGTTCCGTATCAAACAGAGATCCATGAAATGACAGGGAAAAGTTCTTTTCCGCTTCCCCATTTCTTAATTCTCGCTCAATTTTCTATTTATAAGGAGGAAGCCAGATGTCAACAAAGCGTCGTTTGTTTACTTCTGAATCAGTTACTGAAGGTCATCCGGATAAAATCTGTGACCAAATTTCTGATGCAATCTTAGATGCGATTTTAGCTAAAGATGCGAATGCCCGTGTTGCTGCAGAGACTTCTGTAACAACTGGACTTGTATTAGTTGCAGGTGAAATCACAACATCTACATACGTAGATATTCCAAAAATCGTTCGTGAAACGGTAAAAGAAATCGGTTATACCCGTGCTAAATATGGTTTCGATTCCGAAACATGTGCAGTTTTAACTTCCATTGATGAGCAGTCAGCAGATATTGCAATGGGTGTTGACCAGGCTCTTGAAGCAAGGGAAGGACAAATGAGTGATCAGGAAATCGAAGCAATCGGTGCAGGGGACCAGGGTTTAATGTTCGGTTTTGCATGCAACGAAACGAAAGAGCTAATGCCTCTTCCGATTTCTTTAGCACATAAACTTTCCCGCCGTCTGACTGAAGTTCGTAAAGAAGAAATTCTTCCTTACCTTCGTCCGGACGGAAAAACTCAGGTAACGGTTGAGTATGATGAAAATGACAAGCCAGTCCGCATTGACACAATCGTTATTTCTACCCAGCATCACCCTGAGATCAGCCTGGAGCAAATCCAGCGCAATCTTAAGGAGCATGTTATTAACCCGGTTGTTCCCAAAGAACTAATCGATGAGAATACAAAGTATTTCATCAACCCAACAGGACGTTTTGTAATCGGCGGACCTCAAGGGGATGCAGGCCTGACTGGACGCAAAATCATTGTTGATACTTACGGCGGATATGCCCGTCATGGCGGAGGCGCGTTCTCCGGTAAGGATCCTACAAAGGTTGACCGCTCTGCTGCTTATGCTGCTCGTTATGTAGCGAAGAACCTTGTGGCAGCAGGTTTAGCTGAGAAAGTGGAAGTTCAGCTTGCTTATGCGATTGGTGTAGCACAGCCAGTGTCGATTTCTGTTGATACATTCGGAACAGGCAAAGTCGATGAAGATGTACTAGTTGATCTAATTAGAAAGCACTTTGATCTTCGCCCTGCAGGAATTATTAACATGCTTGGCCTTCGCCGCCCAATTTACAAGCAGACAGCTGCTTACGGACACTTCGGACGTACAGATGTTGATCTTCCTTGGGAGCGTACGGACAAAGCTGAAATCCTTCGCTCTGAAGCTTAATAGAAAAGCGGAAGCTCTTTGGCCATCCCCGATACTTTAAGGGGGAGACAAAAATATAAAAAGCGGGAGTTGCATTAATCAATGTAACTCCCGCTTTCTTTTTTGCGTCATTATACATAAAGGGTGTTTATTCACTTTTCGGTCTTTATGCTCTTTAGTCGTTTATAATTATATGTTATCGTATAAACTTCGGATAATGGCTTAATTTTCCGTGCATATTTTTTTTATATTCCACGTGCTAATTATAAATGATTAGTGGTAGTATTATAGGGTATGTTTTCTAAGAAAAAGGAGCCGTTAAGGCTGTATCTAAATATTGAGAAAAGAATGGAGTAGGTGACGTACATAATGTGTGGTTTTATTGGTTGTGTACATGAAAAAGCACAAAATTACCGTGACGCAGATAAAGAACAGTTCCAAAATATGAATGATATCATTACCCATCGGGGTCCCGATGATTCAGGATACTATTTTGATGACCATATTCAATTCGGCTTCCGCCGGCTGAGCATTATCGATATCGAAAGCGGACACCAGCCGCTGACATACGAGAATGAGCGTTATTGGATTATCTTTAATGGTGAAATCTATAACTATGTGGAACTTCGTGAAGAACTTCTCAAAGCTGGATTAAGCTTTGAAACAAGCTCCGATACAGAAGTCATAATTGCCCTTTACAGCCATATGAAAGAAAAGGCTGTTGAAAAATTGCGCGGTATGTTTGCGTTTGTCATTTGGGATAAACAGGAACAGTCTCTATATGGAGCCAGAGATCCATTTGGGATTAAGCCTTTCTTTTATTACGATAAGGGAGACCGCACGTTCTTTGGATCAGAGAAGAAGAGCATTCTTTTGGCTCTTCAAAATGATGTATTAAACTATGACTCCCTCCAGCATTATCTGACCTATCAGTTTGTGCCTGAGCCAAACACGATGTCAGAGGGAATCCATAAGCTTGAGCCTGGCCATTATTTTACTAAAAAAATTGGTGCTCAAATGGATATTAAGCGATATTGGAAAGCTGCTTTCCTTCCAGTGCAGAAGTCAGAAGCTGATTTCACGAAAGAAATTAGAGATGTTTTGTTCGACTCAGTCAAAATGCATATGCGCGCCGATGTTCCGGTAGGTTCATTTCTTTCAGGCGGAATCGATTCTTCCATCATTGCTTCCATTGCGAAAGAATTCCATCCTGCTATTAAAACATTCTCCGTCGGGTTTGAACGCAATGGCTTCAGCGAGGTGGATGTAGCGAAAGAAACAGCGGAAAAGCTGGGTGTCGAAAACATCAGCTACATCATAACTCCTGAGGAATACATGAATGAGATTCCGAGAATCATGTGGCATATGGACGATCCGCTTGCTGACCCGGCTTGTGTGCCCCTTTATTTTGTAGCAAGAGAAGCACGCAAGCATGTAACGGTTGTACTTTCAGGTGAGGGCGCTGATGAGCTATTTGGCGGCTATAATATTTACCGTGAACCACAATCCCTGGAAGTCTTCAATAAAATTCCTGCCATCGGCAAAAAGCTTCTACGCATGATTGCAAACATGATGCCAGAGGGAATGAAGGGGAAAAGCTTTATCGAACGCGGTGTAACACCAATGGAAGAGCGCTACATTGGAAATGCAAAAATGTTTACAGAGCAAGAGAAGCGCAGCCTGCTTCATGTATATAAAGACAGCTTAAATTATACGGATATCACTAAACCGCTATATGAAGAAAGCCGGGGCTATGATCCGGTTGACCGCATGCAGTATATCGATATTCATACGTGGATGCGCGGAGACATTCTATTGAAAGCGGACAAAATGACGATGGCTCATTCTCTCGAGCTTCGTGTTCCGTTCCTTGATAAAGAAGTGTTTGAAGTGGCTTCCAAAATTCCGACCAGCCTGAAAACGGCCAATGGAACTACGAAGTATATTCTTCGCAAAGCTGCTGAAGGAGTCGTTCCAGACCATGTGCTGAACCGCAAGAAGCTTGGATTCCCTGTGCCAATCCGCCACTGGCTGAAAGACGAGATGAATGAATGGGCGAAAAATATCATTCGTGAAAGCAGCACAGATCATCTAATTAATAAAGATTACGTACTGCAGCTGCTAGAAGACCATTGTCAGGATAAAGCGGACAATAGCCGCAAAATCTGGACAGTTCTTATGTTCATGGTTTGGCATCAGGTATATGTGGAGAAAAAGTATTCTTTTGAGAAAGAGTATTTGTTAAATAAAGACTTGCAGCCGCTTAAAGGCTAAAAATAAAAACGTCCATCAGGTGTGAACTGTGCCCCGATTTACGGACAGTTTAAAAAGCGCCTATGCGGCTAGTAAATGGCCCCGGTATTGCCCCGGGGTCATTTTATTTAAGCCCCATTGATAACGATGCTGGTTATATTCC
>NZ_JALJRC010000045.1:0-31988 GCF_024519925.1 Cytobacillus sp. Bac17
TGTCGATGCAGGCGATGCTTACTTTCGCTGCCATGAATTTGAAGAAAATGGCCAACTGGACTTGGCAAGGTCCAGAAATGGCCTAAATGATAACCTCGGAGAGGTCTGCAATTCTCTGTAATTACTTGAAGTCCCACAAAAAATGAAAAAAAGAGTTCGGAATGAGACTATTCCGAACTCTTTTTGTCTACAAACTGAAGCCAATCCTTTTGGGATTGGCTATGCAGATTTCGCAGGCAGAACAATATTGAATGTTGTACCTTTATTTAATTCACTCTCGATAAATACTTTTCCGTTATGGCTTTCGATAATTTTAAAGCTGACCATCAGGCCTAAGCCGTTCCCATTTTTTTTGGTTGTAAAAAAAGGTTCTCCGATATTTTTCAGTTTTTCCTGCGGGATTCCTACTCCTGTATCCTTTATTGCAATTTGAACCTGGTTATTTATGATACCAGCTCTAACGGTGATGTTCCCTCCATCAGGCATCGCTTCAATTCCATTTTTGATAAAATTAAGAAAGACTTGTTTTAGCCGATTTTCGTCACATTCAATTTGAATGATATCCTGTTGATATTCGAAACCAATTTTCACGTTTCTATTTCGGGCTTCAAATTCCAAAAAAGAAACGACATTTTTTATAATGGGTATGATATCTCTTTCTTCCAGTTCTGCGGCTTTCGGCTTAGCGAGAATCATAAAATCTTCTACTATATTATTTACCCGGTCAATTTCATCCAAAATGATGCTTAAGTATTCCTGCCGCTCTTCATGTGTCTCATCCAGCTGCAGGAATTCTGTATATCCTTTCATGGTTGTGAGCGGATTGCGGATTTCATGTGCAACCCCTGCAGCAAGCTGGCCCACTGCTGCCAGTTTATCCTGCTGATGCAATACTTCTTCAGTTTTTTTCCTCTCAGTTATATCGTTTCTTATTGATAAGTATTGATAAGGTTTTCCGTTTGCATTCAGGAAAGGCACAATCGTAGTATGAACCCAGTAATAAGATCCGTCTTTTGCTTTATTGCGTATTTCTCCTTTCCAGACTTCTCCCTGGCCAATTGTTTTCCATAAGTTCTTAAAGAATTCTTTTGAATGAAGTCCTGAATTTAAGATGGAATGATTCTGTCCTATCAGTTCTTCCCTGCTGTACTGGGAGATTTCACAAAACTTCTCATTTACATTGGTTATTGTTCCTTTTTCATCTGTAAAGGCAATAATAGAAGACTGTTCAAGCGCAAATTTAATATCGTTTACATCTTTCAGGGAACTTTTAAGGCTGGCTTCAGCAGATTTCAATGCCGATATATCTGTCCGGATGGAAACATACTGATTGGGTTTATTCTTTTTATTGAGAAAAGGGACAATTGTAGTATCAACCCAATAAAAGCTTCCGTCTTTCGCTTTATTGCGTATTTCCCCTTTCCATATTTCCCCTGATCCAATTGTTTTCCATAGATCTTGAAAAAATTCCGGCGGATGAAAACCCGAATTTAAGATATTGTGATTTTTGCCAAGCAGTTCATGTTCTTCATATTTAGATATCTCAACAAATTTATCATTCACATAAGTGATAACGCCCTTTGAATCTGTAATAGCCACTATAGATGATTCATCAAGAGCAGCCTGAATATCATGTAAATTGGTGTCGCTTGCTTCCAGCCTCTTGCTGATTAAAGTGCTTGAAGCAATAAGCCCGCTCAGGATAAGAATCCCTGCAAAAAATACAAGATAAATCAGAGAAGTCTCCGGAGAGCCTCCCCTGCTAATTTCCCCATTTGAATAGAATGATGACGATCGGATCAGCAGAAAATAACCCTCCACAATGGCTCCGGTGAATATGAGTGCACTTAAGGGCTTGATCCAGATAGGTCTGGAGTACGAAAGACTTTTCGAATAAAAGAGCATCCATAGTGAAAATAAAAAAGAAACAAAAATGATCAGTGCTGAAATGAGGAATATGCTGGGGGAAAACTGCACATTCATCCCCACAGCAAACATACCTGTTACATGGATAGATAGGACTGCCATAGTTAAAAAGAAGCTTCCCGCAAATAGATTGCCTGTTTTCAGCTGCCTGTCGATTACTCTATTAAAGGCCATACCGGTAAATGAAATGCCAAAAATCATGGACAATAAGGTAAGCGGAATATTATAACTTCCTGAAGCATTTATGTTGATGGCGATCATGCCAATAAAGTTCATAATCCATATCCCGATTCCAAGGGAAAAAGTTCCGCCTAAGAACAAAAACTTCTGGTTTCTCTCAGATGGTTTAATCAATGTAAATAAATCTAATGCTGTATAGGAAGCCATAATGGTTAGTATAACCGCTACAAATATTAATATTGGATTAAAAGATTCAATTATCTCAGTCATCGCAGGCTGTTAGCCTCCTCATTATTACTGTATTAAATATGATTGTAATGCAATCATTACAGCCTTGGAAGAGGCCCGGCGAAATAAAGTCAGAAGTTCATTAGTACAGATAGAACTTTTGCTGTATGGCTAGAAATTATTAGATGATTTTACCTCATGCTTCGGACTCACCCCAATGGATATCCACTTTTCCTGTCCGAATGGGTGCCGACTTCGGACTCGTTTTTCTGGATTTCCGCTTTTCCTGTCCGAATAGAGACCGACTTCGGACGCGTACCTCCGGATATCCGCTTTTCCTGTCCGAATGGTGACTGACTTCGGACTCGTACCTCGGATTACCCCTTCTTCTGTCTGAATGATGATCAACTTCGGACTCACTCCTCCAGATATCCCCTACTTCTGTCCGAATGCTGACCAACTTCGGACTCGTCATTCATATCCCCTCTGTCCAAATCGATCCAAAATCTTAATTTGCACCAATAAATATAATAGATAAAATTTTTAAAAAATTTAATCAAACCACTTCACATTTAATTTTGTTTGGTATATACTGTACTACAACAGATAAAAACACGATTAACTGTATTATAAAAAGGAGGAAATTTCATGATTAAAAGTCCAGTTGAATTTTTTAGAACTCTTCCCAAAAAGGTATGTCCGGAGTGCGGCCAAACAGTCAAGGAACAGGCCGAATCTTATCTGATGGAATGTGATCGCTGTCTTTCAAAAAAAATGGAATAGCACAATCAGCGGAAGGCTTCAGGCCCTCCGCTTTTTTATTTACTGCTATATGGCCACTAACAAGAAAACTCAGGATGTTATAGTACAGTGAAACTTAAAATGTTTGAAAAGTCTATAAATTTACAAGGCCATCCTGTATAATTGTTCCATAAACTCTATATTTAGAGAATCGAAATAGGAGGGATCGCTAAATGGTTCAAACAGCAGTAACCAGATTAAAGCGTGTTGAAGTACCGGAAGATCGTACATGGAAAGTGGAGGATTTATTTGCTTTAGAGGAAGATTGGCATAAAGAAGTTAGAAGTATAGATGAAGATCTTGCTGTTTTTGAGCAGTACAAGGGAAAGCTCCATGAAGGCCCGCAAATATTACTGGGCTGCCTTTCCGCTCAGGAAAAGCTCTCCATCCGTTTGGTTCAAGCTGGAACGTATGCTAGCTTGCGCCAGTCGGAGGATGGAACAAATCCGCGCAATCAGGCAAATTCATCCATACTTGCATCTTTAAAAGCAAAAGCAGCCTCTGCTCTTTCGTTTATTGACTCTGAATTAATGTCCTTACCTGAAGGCACGATTGAAAAATACATAGACGATGAAAGCGGCCTTGAACCTTTCAGAAAACAGCTGACAGATCTTCTTGAATCGAAGACGCACAGGCTTTCTCCAGAGACGGAAGAAGCCCTGGCAGCATTGGGTGAAGTATTTGGAGCTCCGTATAATATGTATCAGGCTGCAAAACTTGCTGACATGCCATTTTCCTTTTTTAAAGACAGTAAAGGAAACGATTTGCCAAACTCTTTTGCTCTTTACGAAGATCGTTATGAGTTTTCGTCAGATACTGCCATCAGAAGGAATGCCTATGTCTCATTTACAGATTCACTGGAAAACTATAAGAATACATTTGCCTCTGCCTATTCTGCCGAGGTGAAAAAACAGGTAACACTTGCTAAGCTGAGGAAGTACAGTTCAGCCACACAAATGCTCCTGGATTCCCAGCATGTTACAGAGGAAATGTACAACAATCAGCTGAATATTATCCAAAAAGAGCTTGCCCCCCATATGCGCAGATATGCTCAGTTAAAGAGAAAAGTTCTGGGATTGGATAAGATGCTTTTTTGTGACCTGAAGGCTCCTCTTGATCCGGAGTTCAATCCTGAAACAACATTTGAAGAAGCATCAAAAGTCATATTAGAGGCTCTCAAAGTAATGGGACCTGAGTATACGGATATAATGAAGAAAGGCTTGACTGAACGCTGGGTTGATTTGGCTGACAATGTAGGGAAATCTACAGGTGCATTTTGTTCAAGTCCATATGGATCGCATCCATTCATCCTGATTACATGGACAGACACGATGCGCGGTGCTTTTATTCTCGCTCATGAGCTTGGGCATGCGGGTCATTTCTATTTGGCCAATAAATATCAGCGTATAATGAATACCCGCCCATCAACCTACTTTGTAGAAGCTCCCTCAACACTTAACGAATTGCTGCTTGGACAGCATTTAATGGCAGGCACTGAGGATATGAGAATGAAGCGCTGGGTAATTCTTCAGCTGCTGGGAACTTATTATCACAACTTTGTCACACACCTTCTCGAGGGAGAATATCAGCGAAGAATATATAATCTTGCTGATCAAGGGATTCCGTTAACGGCAAAAACACTTTCAGATCAAAAGATGGAAACACTTGCTGAATTCTGGGGTGATACGGTTGAACTGGATGATAAGGCGGCTTTAACCTGGATGAGACAGCCTCATTATTATATGGGACTCTATCCATATACTTATTCAGCTGGTTTGACTGCTTCCACAGCTATGGCACAGAGCATTCAAGAGGAAGGCCAGCCTGCCATTGAACGCTGGCTTGATGTTTTAAAAGCTGGCGGAACGAAAAAGCCGCTCGATCTCCTTAAGAGCGCAGGCATTGATATGTCCAAGCCAGATCCAATCCGCAAAGCCGTAAGCTATGTGGGGACCTTAGTGGATGAATTGGAAAACAGCTACATGTAACAAGAAGCCCCTCCGATATTCCGGAGGGGTTTTCAGGTTAAATATACATACTCCATTAGAGGCTTTTTTTAATCTCTGGCTATATAGAAATAATCGGTTTATATGAGGATCAGTAACCTCTATGCACATCCTCGAATTCATGGAGGGTAAATATGAGATAGTGGGTCTTTTTGTTTGTAATTGCAATTATAATATTGTTACTGGTATATTAATTGGCTTTAAGGCACGGGTTTTCTCTATATAAATGAAACCGTCATATCTGAGTGAGACTTTCGTAGGCACATAATTCCCGTATTGTTCATATTCAGGGTTATATACGACTCCAATGGCTCGATGACCGATAGATTCATTAAATAATTCCCTGTTATCATCGGTGAACAACAAAATTTTATCTCCAGGGCCAGCCTTGCGAAGCGTATCCTCCCAGCTTCCTGTCTGTGCTGGAGGTACATCCATAACTTGTAGCTCATTCCCCCATTGTTCCGCTGCGATAACAGTGCCTGAGTGTGTACCAAACCCGAGTGCGAAAACCTGATCTTCCCCATATTTCTCGCGAAGGATTTGCCCAACGTTAACAAGTCCCTCTTCTTTCATATCTGTTGCTCTTGCATCTCCGATATGAGTATTGTGTTCCCATACGATGACCTTGGCATCTTCTCCATAATATTTGGAGATCTCCTCTATGGCACTTACCATGTGATGATCCCTAATATTCCAGTCATCAGGCCCGCCTTTTACCATTGCTCGATAATAGTTTTCTGCATTTACAGCAACAAGGCTATTTAGCATAAGGTGCAGTGATTCTTCTTCGTAGCTCCTGGTATGCCCCCACTTGTTTTTTATTTTAAGTAAAAGTTCGGCTACTTCTTTTTCACAGCCTTCCCCATAAAATGCCGCAGAAACTGCATAATTTTCAGGTGTCCGATGAAAAGGCTCAAAGCAGGCAAATGCTTTTTTAGCAGCTTCCAGTTCTGCAGCTTCCTTTGTCTCCAGAAGTTTTATTATTTCATCCATCGATTCCCATAAGCTATATATATCGATGCCATAGAAACCAACCTTTAGGCCATGTTTATCAATCAGCTGATTGTGATTATAAAGCCAGGTTATTAGATCTTTAATTTCCTCATTTGCCCACATCCATGTCGGCCACCTGTTAAAATTTTTGAGTGCATCAAGGGGATTCAGATGCACATAACCCTTAACATACCTGTTGATGGTAAAGCAGGAAGGCCAGTCTCCTTCAACAGAGATACAGTTGAACCCTTTTTGTTCAATCAGTCTTTTGGATATTTCTGCTCTTACTGTATAAAATTCTGATGTTCCATGAGAAGCTTCCCCCAATAAAACAAATTTCGCTTCCCCGGCTGCTTGAATAATCCGGTCAAGCCCGGATGAATCGGTGAAAGAGAATGCTTCTTTTTGAATAGCTGTTATCAAGTCCTTATTTTCTTTTATTTTTATCACCTCATTTAAGACCTATATAGTTACTTTACCCATTTGAATTAGGATTAATATGGTTGAATATAAGACCTATGCGGAGAGAAAACTTTAAAGAAAGGTGCTCGAATATCTATAACAAAAGGAGTTTTAATAATGAAAGATAACGATGAAAAATACCTGACATATGCACCAAAAGAAGAGATGGTAACCATTGAAACGGGTGGCAATTTTCCAAATTTAAAACATGCAGCTGGGGATTCAGTTGATGAACATGAACAGCAGGAAACGGCAAATGCTATTATAGGTGCGAAAGAAATTGGACAGCAAAACGAAAACCTATAATAAAAGGAGTGAATGGAATGGAGACAATCGATCCTAAAAAGGTTAAATCTGGTGATGAGGTTTTTGTTATTTATCATAACCCTCATACTCCAAGTGTTGCAAATGTCAGGCCGGCAGAAATTGTACCGCATCCTAAAGACCCTAATGCAGTGGCCCTCTTCCTTAATGAATCCTTCCATTTAATAGAAGAAGATGATGCGTTGTTTTCGTCTGAACATGATGCAGAACAGGCCTTTCATGAATTGTATGGAGACTTTTAGATCATTAAATAAGAAAGACTGTTATCAGGTGACAACAGTCTTTCTAAAATTAATTATCACAAAATTTGCGGCAATTCCCGCATCTCGGCTGTTGTTTCATCACCGCATAATGGGCATTTTAAATCTGAAGAGGCAAAATCTTTTCTCATCCAGCCATTGCAGCTATTGCAGGAATACACCTCTGTATCCAGCATTACAACTTCCGGCTTGTCATCTTGGCCTTTTTTATTGAAAAAAATAGGAAACGCCCCCTTTTTTTCTTAGTATGGACAAGAAAGGTAAAAATTATTGAAAATGTTTTAAACAATTTTGAATAGGAGGTGATTCAATGGACCGCCGAGAGAAAAAGAGAAACCTTACTATAGCAGGAACTGATATTGATGAAGTAAAAAGGCTGAACAGTCAATCAGGGCTTTCATATAACGAAGCAAAAAAACTGCTTGCAGAAATTTACTTTAAGAAATGAGGTAGTGAATGGGTTACATCATTAATAGGATTACTCTTTAGTTATGATGAAGAAACCTTTATTAAAGGCCAGAAATAAGCATGTTTTTCCGGAGAGTAGTGTAAGATCGGTTCGCCTTTAAAGTAAATTCGGGGCAAAAATGAAGCTAAAGTGTTTTGATGTATCGTGCAAGAAGCTTCATGCAGCTGCCATTTTGTATGATGAATATCCCCGCGAAAAACCTTTTCACCTTTTGTTACCCATAAGCAATACCTTTCAGTCAGCCATTCATCAAGTGTTCCGGGTTTTGAGTTGAAGGGGCTTGATATTGACTTATAATTTGCTTTGAATTGGCCGTTCTCTGAATGGCCGTGTGTTCGCCTGCTTTCATAATTAACTAGTCCTTGAGACTTACTAACTTGCATTTCGGCATTCATATACGGAAGGTAATACAACATTCTGGCCCCTGTTACGGCTAAAAAGTTGTCTGCATCCAGGCTAAAAAAATATACGCCTTTCATGCCCTCATATTCCACATAAGTCCTTACATTCAATTCATTCATTGATTTCATAATCGGCAATGGCGGCAAGCCGCGCACCCTCATTTTACTGATCCAGAAAGGTACTACCCCAATCCATGCTGTACCGTTGTATGTATCTAATGTTAACTGTGAAGGGATGTGTTTTTCCAATATTTCTGCTGGCACTGGCCAATGAGCAAATAAAACATCATTCCATATTTGTTCCATAACCCAGGGTTTATCAGGCAGCGGAAATGGCCTGTGTCCTGTTATCTTCAAATCTTCTTTCATTCCCTTACCGCCCTTCAGTATGTTATATAAATGATTATTCCTCATAATGCGAGTATTAAACTTAGCTGGTATAAATGAATTGTTGATGTTTATAGTTCTATCCTTGGGGATTGCATTGTATTTATGAATGGAGGTGATGGTTCATGAATAATCAGCTTTCAGCACCTTATCTGAAAACACTAAGTCTGTCTCCTGAAAATCAGGAGTCTCCCATTCATTTTTTGGAGTGCTGGAAAACACCGCAAGAATATTTTTATTTAAGAAACCATTTTTCCTACCCGCTAATTAACCCTCAGAATTTATTTTTGTCCATTAGCGGGAACGTGAATAAAGCGATGGAAATATCTTTAAGTGAACTTTACCGCTTCCCATCCAAAACCATTCTGGTCCCTCTGGAATGCGCTGGCAATAACAGAGCGAAATTTAAACCAAAGGTTTTTGGTGAGCAATGGGAAGAAGGAGCAGTCAGTCAGGGGAAATGGAAGGGAGTGCCTTTGAAGGAACTGCTGAATAAAGCCGGACTTTTGGATGGAAGCAAAGAAGCTGTGTTCGCAGGATTGGATTTTGGTGAGCGAAAAGATTTGAATGAATCCTTTTACTTTGCCAGAAGCCTGCCAATTGAAAAGGCACTCCACGAAGATACGATTGTAGCTTATGAGTTTAACGGCAAGCCCCTACCGTATAAGCAAGGTTATCCATTCAGGCTAATCGTGCCCCAATGGTATGCAATGGCCTCCGTTAAGTGGCTTAGGAATATTTTTATTATTCAGCATGAATTTAATGGTCCTTTTCAATCAAAAGATTATGTTTATTATCCTTATAAAGACAGCGATCTGGATAAAAGGCCTGTTACAGCCATTAATGTTAATAGCACAATCCAGCAGCCATTGAATTATTCCATTATTAAAGAAGGATTTCACACTATAAGAGGGATTGCCTGGACTGGCACTGGAGCAATTAATGAGGTGGCAATAAGCATTGATCATGGTGATACATGGAGAAAGACCTCACTCAAACACAGGGAAAACGAGAAGTTTTCCTGGGTTAAGTGGCATTTTGATTGGGAGGGATATAAGGGTGAGCATACCATTCTTGTGAGGGCGAGTGATTCAGAGGGCAATATCCAGCCAATAAAGCCTTACTGGAACAGAAAAGGTTATGGATATAATGCTGTGCAAAAAATAAAAATTCGAGTGGAATAATCTTTTTTCAGGTGCAGGCCCCAAATATAGTCATAAACAAAAGAGAAGATGACCTGGCATCCTCTCTTTTTAATTTTAAATTTTATCACCGCTGCAATCCTCAATCAGCAATCCATGCGGACCAGATTTTAATTTTCTTGATCTGTTCTCTTACCTGCTTCAGGTTCACCAGGCGTCTGGTTCCCTGTTGTAGCCTGGTATCCCACCCGATAGGAGGAAGTCCTCTTTTTTCTGAGAACTTCTGGCATTTTGTACTGGCCCAGATCATCTTGAGCATCTTTTGGTGCCATTGCATTGCCTCCTTGCTATTGTGTTATTCATCATACCCTTTGCGCGGAATGGAAATATCCACCCCGACAACGTCTTCAATTACCGCATCCGCCTGTCCTTCCATGTATGCGTCACTCACTTGTTCATGTGTTGTCGCCAGGCCAGATGAAAGCTGATCATTCCTGTTATAATCTTCAGTCTCATAATATCTGCCGGCAATATCTATGCCATCATTTTTGTCCTTTTTATTCATATGGGATCCCTCCTTCTAATTTAGAACTATCTTTATTTTGGACATTTAACTGATTATCATACTGTTCCATTGCAAACAGGAAGGCTGAAAACAAAAAATCTGCCCAAATACGGGCAGATCTTTTGCGCTGTCATTTTTTTAGATAATTAGTAGCCTCCGCCAACGAAAGCAGCACCAACAATGATTAGAAGTATAAACAGGACAACGATTAAAGCAAAACCGCCGCCATACCCTGCTCCTGCACCCATTCCAACACCTCCTGACATCTAGTGACAGTGTATGAAAATGATGTTTGTCCCGAATGGGCAATTATAACGGAGGGATGAAAATAAAATCGAAGATTCATTTATTTAATTTGGCTCTATAAGATGTTTTTCAGTTATTGCCCTCTTGGAAGAGATTAAATCATTTAAAATCTGAACAAAAATAGGAGGTTATTCAACAAATTTTAATTAGCAGGAAAAAAACTCTTTACTGCAAACGGATTCATGGTAAAATGGACATGTAATCAAGTTAGATGTCTGACGTCTATTCACAAACCTCTTAGAAGAGAGGTCTATATTTTTGGCGTTTCGTAAAAACGTTTTCATTATTCTAAATTCAACAAATGAGGTGTCAACATGAGTTTTATATGGGGTTTATTAGGAGTTCTTACTGTATTGGGGATTGCTTTCCTCCTTTCATCAAATCGAAAGGCAATCAATCTCCGTACAATTTTAGGCGGATTGGCTATCCAGTTTGCATTTGCCTTTGCAGTTCTCAAATGGGAACTTGGAAAAAAAGTATTAGAAAAAATGACATTTGCAGTAAATGATATTGTCGGATTTGCCAATGAAGGAATAAATTTCTTATTCGGAGGCTTGTTCCAGGAAGGTTCAGGAGTAGGAATGGTATTTGCCTTCCAGGTGCTGACTACAGTTATCTTCTTTTCTTCCCTTATCTCTGTTCTTTATTATACCGGGATTATGCAGATAATTATAAAGGTCATTGGCGGAGGTTTGTCCAAGCTGCTTGGAACAAGCAAGGCAGAGTCCATGTCTGCAGCAGCCAATATTTTTGTCGGACAAACGGAAGCTCCATTAATTGTCCGCCCTTTCCTGAATAAAATGACGAAATCTGAACTGTTTGCTGTTATGACCGGAGGCCTTGCATCAGTTGCCGGTTCAGTACTTATAGGATACTCCCTTCTTGGGGTACCATTGGAATACTTGCTTGCTGCAAGCTTCATGGCTGCACCTGCCGGCCTTGTCCTCGCTAAAATTATGATACCTGAAACAGAAGTATCAGAGACAACAAACGACATAACTATTGAAAAAGATACTGAATCTGTAAATGTGGTAGACGCTGCTGCACGCGGTGCAAGTGTGGGACTTCAGCTTGCATTAAACATCGGTGCTATGCTTCTAGCTTTTATCGCTCTGGTTGCTCTTATCAATGGAATTATCGGATTTGCAGGCGGGCTTTTCGGATTTGAAAATCTTACACTGGAAACCATTCTTGGTTTTGTTTTTGCCCCTCTTGCATTTGCAGTAGGTGTTCCATGGGCTGAAGCTGTACAGGCTGGCGGGTATATCGGCCAAAAGCTCGTATTGAATGAATTTGTTGCTTATTCAGCTTTCGCACCGGAAATCAGCAGCCTGTCTCCTAAGACTGTTGCAGTAGTGAGTTTCGCGCTTTGCGGATTTGCCAACATTTCCTCTATGGCCATTCTTCTGGGCGGACTGGGCAACCTTGCCCCTGACCGCAGGAACGATATAGCTAAGCTTGGAATTCGTTCAGTAATAGCTGGAGCACTTGCTTCTCTATTAAGTGCAGCAATTGCAGGAATGTTAATTTAATAGTTTTATAGCATACTGGATTAATCCGGTATGCTTTTTTATTGATAAAATTTGGGAACAGGCGAGAATTGTCGAACATTATCTGAAAATTATTTTAATTCAGAGTTGATTTTATATTTTTGTTAATGTTAAAGTATTGTTGTAAGCGTTACCATAAGTATTCTTCTAAAAGTTTTGCACCATGGAAATACATAGACTACTATTTTAAGGAGGAATTATATGAGTCAGCTAACTGCAGGTTTAAAAGAAAAGGTGGAAAAGTTTTTAAGCGGAAAGAAGAAATTATATATCAATGGTGAATTTGTTGAAAGCAAATCACAGAAAACGTTTGATACGTATAACCCGGCTACAGGGGAAGTTCTTGCTTCTGTTTTTGAAGCCGGTGCAGAAGATATTGATCTTGCAGTAAAAGCAGCCCGAAAGGCTTTTGATGAAGGCAAATGGTCAAAAATGAGCGCCTCTAAGCGCAGCCGCCTGATGTATAAGCTTGCTGATCTTATGGAAGAAAACAGTGAAGAATTAGCACAGCTTGAGACGTTGGATAATGGTAAGCCGATTCGTGAAACAACTAATGCCGATATTCCTCTGGCTGTTGAACATATGCGCTATTATGCAGGCTGGTCTACGAAGATTGTCGGCCAGACTATTCCTGTCAGCGGGCCATTCTTCAACTATACTCGCCATGAGGCAGTTGGTGTGGTGGGACAAATCATCCCTTGGAACTTCCCTCTTCTTATGGCAATGTGGAAGCTGGGTGCTGCCCTTGCAACAGGATGTACGGTTGTTCTTAAGCCAGCAGAGCAAACACCTCTTTCTGCTCTATATCTTGCTGAACTAATGGATGAAGCCGGCTTCCCTCCAGGGGTTGTCAATATTGTACCAGGTTTCGGTGAAACAGCTGGCCAGCCGCTTGTCGATCATCCCTTAGTAGATAAAATAGCGTTTACTGGTTCTACTGAAGTAGGCAAACTGATTATGTCCAATGCTTCAAAAACCTTAAAGCGCGTTACGCTTGAGCTTGGCGGTAAGTCTCCAAATATCATTCTGCCAGACGCTGATTTATCAAAGGCTATTCCAGGAGCTCTGAACGGTGTTATGTTCAACCAGGGTCAGGTGTGCTGTGCCGGCTCCCGTGTTTTCATACAAAAAAAGCAGTTTGATAATGTTGTAGCTGACATGGCTTCACATGCCAAAAAAATTAAACAAGGTGCCGGTATTCATGCTGACACAGAAATTGGCCCGCTTGTTTCTGCTGAGCAGCAAAACCGCGTTCTTGGGTACATTGAAAAAGGCCTTAGCGAAGGTGCCCAGCTTGTAGCAGGAGGCGACAAACCGCAAGAGCAAGGTTACTTCGTCTCCCCTACTATTTTTGCTGATGTTCGTGACGAAATGACGATTGCGAAGGAAGAAATATTCGGACCGGTTATTTCGGCCATGCCTTATGATGACTTAGACGAATTAATTAACCGGGCAAATAACAGTGAATATGGTTTAGCTGCAGGTGTTTGGACTCGTGATGTGGCAAATGCACACTATGTGGCCAACAAACTCCGCGCAGGTACAGTTTGGGTGAACTGCTACAACGCCTTTGACGCTGCATCTCCATTTGGCGGCTACAAGCAATCCGGAATCGGCCGTGAGATGGGATCATACGCTCTGGATAACTATACAGAAGTTAAGAGTGTTTGGATTTCAATGAAATAATAGCCGAACCAAAAAAGGAACCTTGCGGGGTTCCTTTTTTTGGTTGCTTCACTTTAATTTCCCCTGTATTAAGAATAAGTTCACAGATTATCCATAGGAATTTTGATGGATATTATTTATCCTTATATTGGGAGGGGAAATAATGAAAAAAGTTTATATTATATCCGCGATTATTGTAATATTAGGCATAGCAGCCGGAATTTCTTTTTTTATTATTCGTGATATGACAGCCAAGATTCCTGATCATATTACACTTTTAACCGATGATGAGAAGTTATATGACTTTGCGGAATCGGATAAAAAGCTGAAGCTTGTTGAATTTATTTATACGCACTGTCCGGATATCTGTCCGACTACTACACAAAGGATGAATCTGCTGAAAGGTGATCTTAGCAAAGAGGGTGTTTTTGGGGAGAAGGTTCAATTCATTACTGTAACGATCGACCCCTATAGAGACACCGCAGAGGTCCTTCGAAAATATAGAAATACCTTTGAAATCGAAAATGATGGGGATTGGGTCTTTCTTACTGCAGAGCCTGATAAACTGAAAAAAGATCAGTCTGAAATTCAGGAGCTCGCTAACACGTTTCAATTTCAATACCGTGATCCCGGTGATGGTTTCTACGTTCATAGCACCTTTGTCTATTTGCTTGACGAAAATAATAAGTTTATTAAGAAGTTCCCAATGGGAGAAGATTTTGATAAGAATGATGTTTTCAATAAGATTATGAAGCAAATATAATAAAAAAGTGGCGGACTCTGGATCCGCCACTTTTTTAACCTAATTCGCAGAAGAAGATAAATTTTTGTTTTGGTTAATGAGTATTAAAGTTTTTGATCTTGGCTTTGAAAAGCTTACTTTAATACCGGATTTCTTTAATCTGTTTACCAAATCAACCAGCTGCTTTTTAGCCATTTGAAAAACTCCTTTTTCCCTGCCTGTATGATTAATATTGTACATGAAAAATATGAAAAAACTATGAACAAAAAGAAACATTTTATGATTTTTGGGAAGCTTTTTCAAGGTTTTAATAAAAGTGTATGCTTGGTCCTCTCTTCATTGAGAGCTGTCTTATGATAGTTCCCTTCTGCCCAGCCGTTCATCTGGTCATGATACCACTGGCTTAGAGGATGTCCTGATTGTCCTGGTCCCACAAGGTGATAGGCAGTATTCATGTTTTGCGTATCCATTACAAATCTCCACGAGCCCCCATGATTTACTGTGCCATCTTCTTTATTAGCTGCTGCCTGGACAGTGACTGAGCTTCCTCCAACAGGAATCCGCCCTTCTCTATTAAACAAGAAGTTTAAAGGTTTTACACTTGAAAGCGGATGGGAAAAGGCTAATTGGTGATAGTCTCCCCATTTCCACTCAGACAGGTTGTTTCCTTGAAGATCTGCAGCTTTCTTTACGGCTGAACTCAATGATCGTGAAAGGACTTCCTCCAGTCCTCCCTTTTCTTCTATCCAGCGGCTTACCCTGCCTTTTGCTGCATTTCTCAATAATTCATCCACTGCCTGCTTTTGTCCTTTAAAGAGCTTCCTCATTTCTGGTGTTATCTCATCTTCAAAAAGAACATCGGATATGCTTTTCATCCAAAGATTGAAAATGAGAGGGGCTGCTCCATCTTTGCTGTCGTTATAATCCCATTTACTCAGGGCGGATAAAGCTTCCTTTTCAAGATTGGAAGATGGTTCTCTAATTTCAGACAGGAAAATGGGTATAAATTCCTCGGCCTGCAGGTTTTTCTGATCCATCTGCAGAGACATCATGTCTTCTGCTGTAAGTTCATCCTTGCTTTTCAGGAATTCCTGGATGCGCATTTGCCTATACGGCTGTGCCCAATCATGACTTATATGGTAAGGGTAGCTGTCATCCATAACCTTATTGTTTGCAGTTGAGATGTATCCTTCTCTTGGATTAATCGCTTTTGGCAGTTGATCATAAGGTATATAGCTTTCCCAGCCGTATTCATCCGACCAGCCAGGTACTGGCAGTAGCCCGTCTCCTTTCTTTCTGATGGGGATTTTACCGTTTGCTTTATAAGCTATTGTTCCATCTGGCGAGGCAAATACAAAGTTCTGTGCGGGTGTATGAAATAACTCCAATGCTTCTTCAAATTGATGCCAGTCCGATGATTTATTCATTTTTAGAATGGCTTCCAGTTCTTTTGAAGGTTCAAGGGCAGTCCATTGCAAAGAAAGAACTGTATCTTTGCCGCTGTCTGCAGCAAATTCCGAAATTACAGGTCCGTGGCGTGTAATCGTTACTTGATAGCTAATTGTCTCCTTGTCTTTTACCTTAATTGGTTCTTCAATTATTTCTGCCTTTTCCCATTTTTCATTGAATAGAAACTCATTTTTATTGGCAGGATTCCTTTTTTCAATATACAAATCCTGGACATCTGGTCCTGTATTGGTTACTCCCCATGCAATGTTCTCATTGTGACCGAGAATAATGCCCGGAATACCGGCAAAAATGACTCCGCTGACGTTCATCTCCGGGGATTGCAAATGCATCTGATACCAGATGGAAGGTGTGCTGAGTGATAAATGCGGATCATCCGCAAGAATTGGCTTCCCGGATGCCGTTTTGCTGCCTGCTGCAGCCCAGTTATTGCTTCCGTTGAATTCCGGTGGAGTGATTGCATTTGCAAAGCTTTCTTCAATATTTAAGTTGTGTTTTCCTATTATGTAAGGGGCTTCTTCCGGATATGAGGGGAATAATTCATACGCTTTATCTTCCGGAAAATGCTGAAGGAGATAATATCGGAATGCCTGGCTTTCCCAGTGTCCTCCAAGATCATATGCCATATATTTGCCGATAGTAAGTGAATCCACGGGAGTCCATTCTTCAGGCTTATAGCCAAGTATGGAAAATTCAGGCGGCCATTTTCCGGTATCTTTCACCTCTTTAATATAAAGATTTACTCCTTCCGCAAACCAGCCTAAAATCTTTTTTGCTTCCGGGGAATATGCTTCATAGGATGCTTCTGCGGCCCTTCTCAGTCCAAGTGTCCTAAAGTATTTATCATTTTCAACCGCCCCTTCCCCGATCACTTCACTTAATCTGCCAGATGCCTGCCGCCTGCTTAAATCCATTTGAAATAGGCGATCCTGAGCCTGCACATATCCCTGTGCAATAAAAAGGTCTCGTTCATTATCCGCAAGTATGTGGGGAACGCCATTGCCGTCGCGATTCACCCTGACATCAGCAGAGATGGATCCAATTTTGATCTCTCCTTCAGTTTTAGGGATTGAGCGCGATAAATAACCAAACATAACGAAAAATGCCGCAGCCAATAACACTAATATGATTGCAAAGGTCCATAGTGAATATTTCTTCCACTTTGATTTTGGCTTGAGCTGGACCCCAATATGACCTCCCATAGAAATCCTTCCTTTATATTATATTTTTACTTCGAACTGTCCGGAAAGCTTCACTTCACCAGCTTCATTTTTAACTGAAACTTCTCCTGTCAGTCTCTTCTCATCTTTTTCCATTCTCTCCCCTGTCACTTTTCCTTCTATTGTCAGTTTCTCGCCAGGACGCGTCATTTTGCTGAAGCGCACTTTGAACTTTTTCAGGTTTTTTCTCGGAAACCAATCAGCCAGTGCTTCGCCTGCCATTCCCATAATGAGCATCCCATGGGCAATCACACCGTCCAATCCCGCTTTTTCCCCAATCGGTACTACTGTATGAATTGGATTAAAATCCCCGGATGCGCCTGCATACTTGACCAGCTGTGTATGTGTGATCTCGGGTTTATGAATCGCTGTTAATTCGCTCATTATTCTGTTCCCCTTCTTTCGATAATGGTAGATTCCGAATATAGAACCTTGATTCCTTCACTGTTTTTATAATGAATTCCTATAGTGATAAAACGCAGATTCCTCTTTTCAAATGCTGAGATTAACTGAGGAGCGGCAGTTATTGTATCGCCGGCGCATAATTCCCCCATATAGCGATATTCCTGTCCTCCGTGAAGAACCTTAAGCGGGTCAAGGCCGAATAGGCTGATTAGGGTTTCGAAATCCAATCCTCCCCACATCTCTATGGCCGTCGGAAATGTAGGCGGAATGGGGATGTCACGGTATCCCTCTTTTCTCGCGATGTCCGCATCATAATAAATAGGATTTCTGTCTCCAATTGCCATAGCAAATTCCTTGATTTTCCCCCTCTCAATGGTGAAGCGGAAAGGTTTTAGTTTTACATCTTCTTTTAAAAGAGATTCCATTACAAAAAGCACTTCCTCTCATCATGTTTATAATCTTTATGTATTCGACTTTTACCTTCTGCTTCCTTTTAATTTTCTGAACTTTTAAGAAGACGGCAAATTGCATTATGAAGAATTCGCGATTACGCGCTAAAAGTGGTATACTTTTAAGGATTATGTATTTGGAGGAATAAAAATAATATGATAACTGTCAGTAATGTAGGTCTTCGATACGGCGACCGCAAACTATTCGAAGATGTTAATATTAAATTCACACCTGGCAATTGCTATGGTTTGATTGGAGCAAATGGTGCCGGTAAATCAACTTTTCTAAAGATTTTATCCGGTGAAATCGAGGCACAATCGGGAAGTGTTCATTTAGGTCCCGGCGAGCGCCTTGCTGTCCTGAAACAGAATCATTTTGAATACGAAGAGTTTGAAGCATTAAAAGTAGTCATCATGGGACATGCCCGCCTGTATGAAGTAATGCAGGAAAAAGATGCGATTTATATGAAAGCCGATTTCACTGATGAAGATGGAATGAAGGCTGCTGAACTTGAAGGTGAGTTTGCAGAACTGAACGGATGGGAAGCGGAATCTGAAGCAGCTATTTTGCTGAAAGGGCTGGGCATCGAAGAAGAACTTCATGACAAAAAAATGGCTGACCTTTCCGGTTCTGAAAAAGTGAAAGTTCTTCTTGCGCAAGCCCTTTTCGGCAAGCCGGATGTTCTTTTGCTGGATGAGCCGACAAACCACTTGGATATCAAAGCAATTCAATGGCTTGAGGAATTTCTGATCAACTTTGAAAATACTGTTATTGTTGTATCCCATGACCGTCACTTCTTAAACAAAGTATGTACTCATATTGCCGACCTTGACTTTGGGAAAATTCAGATTTACGTCGGGAACTATGACTTCTGGTATGAGTCGAGCCAGCTTGCACAAAGGATGGCTCAGGATGCCAATAAGAAAAAGGAAGAAAAAATCAAGGAACTTCAAAGCTTTATTGCCCGCTTTAGTGCGAACGCATCAAAATCCAAGCAGGCAACTTCACGTAAAAAGCTTCTTGATAAGATTTCTTTGGACGACATCAAACCGTCTTCCAGAAAATATCCGTATGTCGGATTTTCGCCTGACCGTGAAATCGGGAATGATTTGCTAAGAGTAGACGGCATCAGCAAAACAATTGATGGCGTAAAGGTTCTGAATAATGTCAGCTTTATCATGAACAAAGATGATAAAATTGCGTTAGTTGGCACAAACGAATTGGCGAAGACTACATTATTTAAAATATTGACTGGTGAAATGGAGCCGGATGAAGGAACGTATAAGTGGGGTGTTACAACATCTCAATCCTATTTCCCGAAAGATAACTCGGAGTTCTTCGAAAACTCTGATTTGAATCTTGTAGACTGGCTGCGCCAATTCTCACCTGCTGATGATAGTGAAAGCTTCCTGAGAGGTTTCCTTGGAAGAATGCTATTCTCTGGTGAGGAAGTTCTAAAGAAAGCAAGCGTTCTCTCAGGTGGAGAAAAAGTCCGCTGCATGCTTTCCAAAATGATGCTTAGCGGTGCAAATGTACTTATGCTGGATGAGCCAACCAACCACCTTGATTTGGAATCCATTACAGCATTGAACAATGGGCTAATTAACTTCAAAGGGTCTATGATTTTTGCATCACATGACCATCAGTTCATTCAAACCATTGCCAACCGCATTATTGAAATTACACCGGCTGGCATCGTCGATAAGCAAATGACTTATGATGAGTATTTAGAAGATTCATCCATTCAAAAACAAGTTGCTGATATGTATCAGTAGACAGTAAAAGCAGGAGGAATAACCTCCTGCTTTTAATTTTTGTTAAAAGTCTTGTTTTTTCTTTTTATGGCGTGCAGAAGAAGCTGTTCTGCTGCCCGTTTCCATATTGGTTGTACCTTGACCTTCGATGTTTGGGGAACTTAGTCCAGCCTTTGAAGGGTCTTTTTTGCGTTTGCTCATGTTAAACACCTCCTTTCTTACTGTTTCGTGTTATGGCTAATTTTATCCATGGAATAAAAATGGAGTACAAAAGCCAATCTAACAAACGGAGGAGGTGTTAACATTGACGAAAAGAGTAGCGGTTGAACAATCCTTAACAAATGTTTCGGAAGCGCTTCGCGAAAAAGGTTATGAAGTGGTTGATATGAAGACGGCGCATGATGCTGAGAACTGCTCCTGCTGTGTAGTGAGCGGTGTTGATTCAAATGTGATGGGTATGCAGGATGTTTCTACAAAAGCTTCTGTCATTGAAGCTAGCGGCCTATCGGCTGATGAGGTATGCCGTCAGGTGGAGCAAAGAATGCAATAAAAGATTGTCCAAAGACTAAAGAGAATTTCTTTAGTCTTTTTTCATAAAAAAAGACATGCATTAAACCCGTCTTCTTCTTCTGGCTTTTGCTTTTAGATTTTTCCTTAATATTAGTATAAAGATTACAAATAAAAATATTATTAAGCCTGCTCTGCCATAGTATCCAGTTGTCTCTTTCCCAGTCTCCTTTTCTGTTTTCAGCTGGCTGGAAACCACTTCATCCTGTTTGTCTTCCAGAAGCTTTACAGATTGAATGATCCTTCCGTTTTCATTCTTAATCTGCAGCTTTCCTTTTGATGTAATGTCTTCTTCGTAGATTCCTTTTGGCAATGTTATGGCTACATTTTCACCGCCAGTTGTATAGGTTTTTCCATCAGAAGGAAAAACGTCAGTGCTGCTCAGTGTCGAGGTTTCAAAGTTGCTGAACCCATAGTTCAAAAGGTTTTTTGTATCATTATAAATATCCCGCTTGAATTCAGCTTTTAATACAATGGCCGTTAACTTTATTGAATCGTTTTCGGCAGAAGTGGCGAGGGTCTGCTTAGCTTCATCTACGAAACCGGTTTTTCCCCCTGTCACTCCTTCGAATGGAACCTCACCTTTAAGCATCCTGTGATGAGTAAAGATGGTGGTGTCCCATGACTTTCCTGCCCACTTCATTTCCTTTGTTCCGTAGATTTCTCGGAAGGTCTCATTTTTCAGGGCGTAATTAGTTAATTTTGCAAGGTCCCCTGCCGTTGTATAGTGGTTTTCATCAAACAAACCGTGAGGATTAACAAAGTGAGTATTTTTTAAGCCTGCACTCTCTTCAAGATAGTGATTAAGGTTCTCTGAGAATGCTTTCATATTGCCGTCCAGATGCTCAGCAATGCTCCAGGCAGCATCATTTCCTGAATTAATCAGCATTCCCTGAACGAGTTTTATTAAAGGCACTTTTTCTCCTTCCTCCAAATAAACTCGTGTTCCTTCAACCTCTGCTGCTTTTTTGCTTATAGTTGCTATGTCCTTTAAGTCTCCATTTTCAATGGCATATATGGCAGTTGCTATTTTCGTCAAACTGGCCGGGTACATCTTTTTATCCGCATTTTTTGCATACAGAACTGCACCTGATTCAGAATCTGTTACAATTGCGGCTTCACTGATAATTGCAGGGTCTTTTGGTTCCTCTGCTGCTGCATATGCAGTTGGAAAACTGAATAAAAGCAGGATGAATACAAGCAATTTCTTCATGAATACACATCCAATTCAAACCGATAATCATTACTGATTGTACCAGACAATTCATGCATACTTATATGGTGTTTATCAATTGTTACATAATTGAAAATTTAATGCCGTAATTTGAGAAGATTGATAATGAAAGGAAATGACCTGCTTTTATCTTTTCCAAAACAACAAGAACTTAAAATTTTGAAAAACAAAAAAGCAATCCAATTGGACTGCTTTTTAGCTAGAGCATCCGCCTCCGCAGCTCGAACAGCTGGAGCCGCCTGAATCATGTCCTCCTCCTGAATCATGATCACTATGGCTGCTGCAAGAGAAGCCGGAGCAGTAAACCATTCCGGAAGCACTGTCTTTTGCGAGTTCGGGGGGAAGAAGTTCGTTCATATTGTCCTCGAACCTATCTGGTTCATAAACCGAAAAATACACGGCTGGAAACAACAGATAGGAATATTGGCTGACAGATGCGGGCTTCGTAAATTCCAGCGCCTTCTTCCCAAGCTTCATTGATTCTGATTCAGAAATTTCATGCTTCAGTTTTTCTATCATTTTCTTTTTCAGTTCAAGCCAATCATTTCCTGCCCTGAAATACATATTTAACAGTTCAGTCTCATTCATGCTTCTAAAATCATCAAGTATTTCCTTTTTAATCGGATTTTGCAAAAAGCTTCCCCAAATTCTTCTGCTATTATGGCCTGCTTCAAAAAGACTTAAATACACCCAGTCAAAAAAAGCCCTTTCACCTGGTATAGGGGTGCTGTCCATATTTGGGGAATGGTGCAGGTATTCACCAAAGAAGTTTTTTGAAAAATGCTCATAATCACGGGTGAACATGAGCATTTCATGCCAAATATCATCCGCTTTACTGCTGAACATAGGCACTGTTTTCAGTATGGCATTCATCACAAAATATCTTTTTAGTTCAAAAAATGTCCAATCATATGCGTAGTCTTTCCATTTGGGGTGCTCCCTCAGTACACGATTTTTTATATTCTCCCTGTACCCTTCAGGTAATGATTTTTCTAAATTTCGAATCATTGGAAGATAGTCGTCGGACTGAATTCCCAAATGTTCAGGAAATGGCTCATCTTTAATAAATGGATCTCTTTTCGAACCAGTAACTATAACTTTAATGAAAATGGCAGCAAAAATCACACCAAAAATAAACAAAAATATTTCCATAGAACCTCCCCCAATCTATATATATGTTTCAATTATATATGAAATTTACAATATTTAGCAGGGGTAGTTTTCAAAAAAAAACCGCCCAATAAGGCGGGATAGCTAATTTTTTGTCTTTATATAATAACGCTTTAAAAATTCTACATAAATATCATCATGAACAAGCCATGCCTGGTCTTTTCTTTTAATATAATTTTCTGCCTGCTGAAAGTTCTGATAGGGTTCGCGGACGGGCTTTCCGTTCATTTCCAGAATCCAATTGTCCTCGCCTGCAGCAAAAATAAAAAATTTGTCTCCTTTCTTATTTTCGTAAAGTGATCCCTGCATAGAACTTTTATTATTGTATTTGTTCCTGAATGCATCCTGCCTCATGGGATCCAGAGGGAAAATATCCTGAACGAATAGTTTATAAGCATCTTTTCCCATCGAACAGCCTGACGCTTTTGCATGTCCTCCTCCTCCAAACTTTCCGGCGACGGCAGATACATCAACGTGGTCATGAATTGTCCTGAAACTGATTTTTTTGCCCCCAAGGTTTAAGATAGCGATATAATCCAAATGGGGAAAATCTTTGCCAAGTTCGTTTCCTAATTCAGAATGATAGGATTCAGCATGGACGATGCCAGCACAATATTCACCAATGAACGTTTGGACAATTTCCCGCTTCTTCCGTCTAACATAACGCTCAATCTTTTCCTCTTCCATTTCCAGTAATTTTTGTTCAAAATCATCAAATTCGAAATGATCTGAGTTTATGATTCTTTCCGTCATTTTTTCTTCGAATTCTTCAATGGAAACCATAAAGAATAGATCGTTCAGATTCTTTGCTTTAATATTATCATTTTGGTCCCATTCCCAAGTATCATACTGGCGGACAAGTTCAACGAATTCGTCCAGGGCCTGGGATGATTTAATCAGTTCATGTTCCAAGAGATATTCATACAGCAAAGAGGTTGCAGCTGTGAGCCTGCCATCATCATATTGAACCTTCACTCTGCCCCAGTTGTAATCATTAAAGTGCAGGGCTGTTTTGTGATGGTCAATTAATCTGACTTTGCCGCCGCCTTTTTCCAGATCATCAAGCCTTATCAAGTTTTCATCATTAACAGATAAATCCGTGATAATTAAAAAGTCATCCTTCAATTTCTTTTCATTTTCAAACAATTTTTCAATCTGATGATCAAGTCCCATTACAGAGTTATAGCGTACCTCGACATCTTTTCCAAAAGCAATCTTTGCAACGATGCCGCATCCGACGCCATCAAGGTCATTATGTGTATACAGCCTGTACAATATCAATCACCTGCTATTCTTAGACTCATTCCTCTACTAGTTTGGTTGTGCAGGAAAATTCTATGCGGAAAATCCCCGCTGCATTAATCGGGGATTTTCCAGTTAAAGCAATATATAGGCCAGAGGCGCAGCAATCAGTATCGTTAGAATTGTTCTTTCTGCCCAGATGACAAGCAGCTGAGGAATGGTGATCGGGATCTCTGTTGATAGAATACACGGGATAAGTGCAGAAAAGAAAATGATAGCTGATACTGAAACGACTCCGATAACAAATTTAGTGGCCAGTGCTGCCTCTGCTGCAAGCAATGCCGGCAAAAACATTTCAGCAATCCCCACTGCACTTGCTTTTGCTGCTAATAATGGCTCAGGCAGCTGCACTAGAGCCGTAAAAGGATAAAAGATATATCCAAGCCAGTCGAAAACAGGAGTGAATTCTGCAAGAACCAAGCCTAATAAACCTACTGACATAATGGATGGCAAAATGGACATCGTCATGACAAACCCATCTTTTAAATTATCTCTGATGTTTTTCCATAATCCAGGGGACTGAGCGGCTGTATCCATCGCTTCTTTCCAGGCTGCCTGCAGACGGCTCCCTGAAAAGGTTTCCTTTGGAGGCAGCTGTCCATTGTAATATTCTTCGCTCATTGATCTAAGAGGCCAGATTCTTACCGTAATAGCCGTTACGATGAAGGTTACAGCAAAGGTCGTCCAAAAATATATGTTCCAGATTTCCATCAATCCAAGTGTTTTGGCAACAACAATCATGAACGTTGCGGAGACCGTTGAGAATCCGGTAGCTATAATGGCAGCTTCCTTAATACTGTATTTTCCTTCTTTGAATACCCTGTTTGTAATGAGCAGCCCGATTGAATAGCTTCCTACAAAAGAAGCCACTGCATCGATTGCAGATTTCCCGGGTGTTTTCCAGATCGGCTTCATAATCGGCTGCATTATGACACCGAAAAATTCAAGGAGACCATATCCAACCAGCAGTGCAAGAAAAACGGAGCCGATTGGAACGAGCAGCCCGACAGGCACGACGAGTTTGTCAAACAAAAACGGCCCCATACTCGGGTCATATAGCCAGTCAGGGCCATAGCCGGAGACGATCATTATGGCGACAAATAACCCACTCACTTTAAAAATGGAAAATACAATATTTACCTTGTTCTTGTTCCAGGATTTTGTATAGAAAGGATAAATGGCGCCAAGCAGGATGACGAGTAAGGCATAATAAGGGACAGCTGCAGGTATGGAAGTCTGAATGGCTGTGACAATATGGTCAAGCATAATGGAGGATTTCTCATTAACGGTGACGGGAACAAAAAACATAAATAGGCCAATTGCGCTGAAAAGAAAAAATTTAACCTTATTTTTCAAAGCTGCATTTGGATTCTTGAGCTCAGGCTGGTGAGATTGATTCACTGCAGTTTCTTTTTCCATTCTCATTCCCCCTAGTAATTTAGCGGTAAGGAGCAAAATCAGCCCCTTACCTCCTGTTCATTAATGCTGTCAAAAAGGTCAGAAAAGTGTAAGTGCCTGCTTTCACCGTTGGCTGTGCCTGGTGATCTCTTGTTGGATCGAGGCAAACTATATCCATGGCTGCAGTTTTGGAAGAAAGTCCTGCAGCATATACCGCACTGAATAATTCTTCGGTGCTCATGCCGCCTGGTGTGGATGCAGGAACCCCAGGAGCAAAGCCGATATCAAGCACGTCCATGTCAATCGTGACGTAAATTTTATCCACTTTTGACTCCAGCTGTAAAAGTGCTTCTTTAACCGTTTCTTCAATTCCCCGTCTTCTGGCTTCTTTCAGCGTAATATAATTGAGTTTGTGCTCTTTTGCATAACTGATAAGTGACTGGCTGTTAAAAAAGCCATGAAGGCCAATATTATAGACATTTTCCCCTTTAATCATGCTGTTCTGAATCAGGTTGCGGATTGGTGTCCCATTAGTCGGCCCATGGTCTTCAAGGCTTCTGAGATCAAGGTGAGTATCGAGCTGAAGTATGCCGATTTCTTTTTCTGGCTCCAGTTCTTTCAGACCGCTGACAAGCATGGCTGTAATGGAGTGATCTCCTCCAATCGCAATTGGAAATGAATCAGGAAACTGTTTTCTTATATCTTTCATTGTCTGTTTGATATTGGAATGGCATTGAGGAATATCCGTGAAATGCATTTTTACATCGCCAAGATCTGCAACCTTCATCTTTTGAAGATCACTTTCAAAATCCAGATTGTATGTGGAAAAGCCTTTCCAGGATCTCCTGAATGATTCAGGGAATTCAGATGCTCCTGATGGGCTTATGGATGAGCGGGAAAGAGGGACACCAAATAGCACGACATCCCATTTTTCTTTTTTCAACTCCTCTTCCCTCTGGATTTGGCGTATCCATTCATTAACCTTAACGTCAGTTCCTAATTCGGCTTGCGGCCAAAAGAACCCGGGAGGATTTATTGTTGGCAGCATAAGCTTCCTCCTTTAACGACCACTTTCCCATTTTTAATCACGGTGTCTGTATGGTTCATTCCGTAGTGGTATTGCATTTGCATGTAGTTTGGTACATTGAGCAGCAGCAGATCAGCCTTTTTCCCCGCTTCAATGCTTCCCACTTCTTTTGCCCGATTGATGGCATGTGCTGCATTAATTGTAGCGGCAGTAATGGCTTCTGCAGGCGTTAAACCCATGTGCATACAAGCAAGATTCATCATAAAAGGCATGGAGCAGGTTGGAGAAGAGCCGGGGTTGCAATCCGTTGATAAAGCAACCGGCACACCTTTATCGATCATCCGGCGTCCTCTGGCGGCTTCGGCCATCAAGAAGAAAGCTGTGCCTGGAAGAAGCACACCGATTACTCCCTTTTCAGCCATCATTTCCATGCCTTTATCAGATGCTCTAAGCAAATGATCTGCAGAAATGGCACCGACTTCCGCGGCAAGTTCCGCTCCCTCATATGGTTCGATTTCATCAGCATGGATTTTTGGAATCAGGCCAAGCTTCTTCCCTGCTTCAAGCAGCTTTCTGGACTGTTCTGGAGTGAATACGCCCCTTTCACAGAAAATATCGTTGAATTCGGCAAGCTTTTCTTCCGCTACTTTCGGAAGCATTTCTTCAATGACCAAATCAACAAAAGCGTCTGGATTCTCTTTGTATTCTGCAGGAACCGCATGTGCACCCATAAAGGTGCGGACAATATCCACCGGATGCAGTTCATCCGCTTTCCGGGCTGCAGTCAGCTGCTTGCGCTCCGTTTCCCAATCCAGGCCATATCCGCTTTTTGCCTCTATTGTTGTTACTCCGTGTTTAAGAAAGCGATCCAGACGGACAAGACTCGCTTCTACCAATTCCTCTTCAGATGCTTTTCTGGTCATTGAAGTGGTGGCGTGAATTCCGCCGCCATTGTTCATAATTTCCATATACGTAGCCCCGTTCAGGCGCATATTGAACTCCTCTTCCCTGCTGCCTGCATAAACTAGATGTGTATGCGGATCAACAAGTCCTGGGAGAAGAATTTTCCCTGAGGCATCAATGATTTCAGCATCATGAAGCCGGCTTTGATAGTCAGCTTCCAGTTCCGCTGTTGTACCTGCTGATTTGATAATGTCTTCTTCGATCCATACCGCCCCGTCTTCTATGATGTGAAGTTCACTCATTTTTTCTTTCGTCAAGGGCTGTGCGGAGCTGCCCTTTAATGTAATCATTTGATTTGCATGTTTGATAAAAATAGGTTTTGAGTGCATAATGTGCTCCTCCTTAAAAAATGGAAGTTCCAATCCGAAATAATAACGGATTGGAGTGCTTCCTATTAGAAAATATAAAAGGCTATTTGCCAGTTTAAGAGTTTTCTTTGCTGAATTGATTGGCTTATTTGCTGATTTGGTGTTTTCTTTGCTTGTTTTCCGCCATCTTTTGCAAAGTTTATAAAATACATTAAAAAATCTTTATTTCATCATCGGAATGTTTACGCCTTTTTCTTTTGCTGTTTTGATAGCAAGGTCATAGCCTGCATCAACATGGCGCACAATTCCCATGCCCGGATCAGATGTAAGCACCCGTTCAAGGCGCTGTTCTGCTTCCTTTGTGCCGTCTGCCACGATGACCATTCCAGCATGAAGTGAGTAGCCCATTCCTACACCGCCTCCATGGTGGACGGATACCCAGCTTGCACCGCCGACCGCATTGATCAGTGCATTCAGGATCGGCCAGTCTGCCACTGCATCACTGCCGTCCTTCATGCTCTCTGTCTCACGGTTCGGTGATGCAACGGAACCAGAATCGAGATGGTCGCGGCCAATAACGATAGGTGCTTTCAATTCACCTTTTGCCACCATATCATTAATTATTTTTCCAAATCGGGCGCGCTCCCCATATCCAAGCCAGCAAATTCTTGAAGGCAGGCCCTGGAATTGGATTTTCTCCTGTGCCATCCTGATCCATTTGCAAAGGTGTTCGTTATCAGCAAATTCGCGCAGGATCACTTCATCGGTTTTGTAGATATCTTCAGGATCTCCCGATAGTGCTACCCAGCGGAAAGGTCCCTTTCCTTCACAGAATAGCGGCCGGATATAGGCAGGCACGAATCCAGGGAAATCAAATGCTTTCTCAACACCTTCATCTTTTGCCACCTGACGGATATTGTTTCCGTAATCAAATGTGACTGCACCTTTCTTTTGCATGTCCAGCATAGCCTGAACATGGACAGCCATGCTGGCCTTTGACTTCTGAACATATTCAGCAGCATTTTCCTTTCGCAGAACAGCTGCATTTTCTAAAGAATAGCCGATTGGAACATAGCCATTTAAAGGATCATGTGCAGAAGTCTGGTCAGTCAGGACATCCGGGATGAAGTTCATTTCCAGCATTTTTGGCAGAATTTCAGCTGCATTGCCTAAGAGGCCGATAGAAAGCGGGCGGCCCTCGTGTTTTGCCTCTGTTGCTAATTTAATAGCCTCTTCAATTGAATAAACTTTTGTATCCAGATATTTGGTTTCAAGTCTGCGGTCAATGCGGTGTTCATCTACATCAATAGCAATGCAGACACCATCATTCATTGTTACTGCAAGCGGCTGAGCGCCCCCCATTCCTCCAAGTCCTGCTGTTAAAGTAATGGTCTGTTTCAGTGAACCGGAGAAGTGCTGTCTGCCAAGCTCAGCAAAGGTTTCATAGGTTCCTTGCACGATTCCCTGACTTCCGATATAAATCCAACTTCCAGCTGTCATTTGGCCGTACATCATCAAGCCTTTCTTATCAAGCTCATGGAAGGTATCCCAATTCGCCCAGGCAGGCACAAGATTCGAATTGGCGATCAATACCTTCGGTGCATCTTTATGTGATTTAAAGACCGCAACCGGCTTGCCGGATTGGACAAGAAGTGTTTCATCGTCTTCTAATTCATGCAATGTTTTGACAATCGCGTCATAGCAGTCCCAATTTCGTGCTGCCTTCCCAATCCCACCGTAAACAACCAGCTCTTCAGGAATCTCTGCAACTTCTTTGTCTAAGTTATTCATAAGCATGCGGAGTGCTGCTTCCTGAATCCAGCCCTTAGCATGAAGCTCACTGCATTGATAGTTTTTTATTTCTCTTTTTGTTTCCGCTTTCATTGTTATCCCTCCAATGTTATCTCATATTTAGATTTTATAATGTGAACTATCTGAAAAGTATAATAATTAAGTTTGATTTTTTATAATTTTGTTATATTTTTATAGTGTATTTTTATGAATTTTATATAAATATTAGTATTTTTATAATTAGAACAAAAAAATAAACCTCCGGTTACATGGAGGTTTTATGCATGCTCTTTCTAAATTGATTTGGCGGCATGCCTTTAATCTTACTGAAAACTTTATTGAAATATTGCTGATTGCGAAAACCGCAGACAGATGCGATTTCCTTAATGCTTATTTCTGATTCCATCAAAAGCTTCGCAGATTGCCTAATCCGGGTTTCATTAAGCAGCTCCCGGAACGACTTGCCGCATTTTTTTGCGAGCATGGAGCTGATATAATTCGGGTTTCGATCTGCATATTCAGCTGCCCTTTCAAGAGTAACCTTAGGGTCCCAGTAATTCGTCTCAATAAAGAATAGGACTCTGTCAGTAAGTTCCAGCTTCAGCTTTTTATCAGAGCGTATGGTTTCAAAAACAAAGGAAATGAAGCTAATCATTTCGTTAATGACCTGGTAGATCAAGGGGGAATAAAGGATAGTCTGGAATAAACGAAGATATTCTTTCTCCATATCCCCGTCTGCCAGCCGGAAAGTCTTCATATGCCTGCGAATTTGCGCAAGAATACTGGTCAGCCGAATTCTGATGAGTCCTGGTTCCGGATAAGGGTCTGCCAAAATAAGAAACTCCTCGTAAAACCATGACTTCAGTGCTTCTAAATCAGACTGATTCAGGAAATCAATCCACCTGCTCTGTTCCTCGGGGGTTAAGAATGGATCAATTGATAGCCATTTAGGCAATGAGCTCTCCTCAATTACCTGATTAAATCCCCTGTAAAAAGTTAACTCCATCAGCTTCCTGTTCGCAAGATAGTGGCTTCTGACGGTTCCGCTGCCCTCCTTACCAGTATAAATGCTGATCGCAATTTGTTCTGCCGACGTTTCCTGCCAATCTCTCATAAATCTCAGGCTCTCCTCTTTCCAGGCCACATCAGATTTCTCAGCAATAATCAAAATCATATCATTCAAAATAAAATAGTGAACTGTTTTTTGGAAAGTATAGCTTTCAAGAAATTTAAACAGCTTTGGAAGCTCCAGAGGATTTTTGGTCTTAATTCCGATAGATACAAGTGGTTCAGCCGAATTAGATTCTTCTATAAATAAATCCTGGTAATTGAAGTCTTTTTCAGCTTTCTGACTGGATTTTTGTTCTGCAGAACGACTAATCATCTGATTGCGCCTATGAATCTTTCGCGCTGATTTTAATAAAATATCTGCTGAAATCGGCTTAAGTATTAAATCAGATACACCCATGTCGATGGCTCTTTTTGCTTGTGAAAAGGTCGCTTCCATTGTTAAGGCAATCAAATCCGGCCCTATGATCTGAGTGGTTTTTAAAAATGAACCAAAACTTTCTTCATTTATCAGATCAAGTTCAAAAATCAATAGGTCTGGCTGAAAAGTTTCAAGCTTCTTAATAAGCCCTGCTTCATTTTGTGCTGACTCTACCTGCCATGCGTTCATAGAAGATTTAAGAAGCCACTCTATGCCTTTCGTATCGTACTCATCCCGATTGGCCACAAGTACTTTGTACATGCTGCCACATCCTTTTTTAATTCTATTATGAAATAATATTTTGACAGTTGTAAAGAAATTATCGTAAAAATCTCAGAAATATTAGACAAGTTATGATGCCCTTCCTGCATATCTATATATGGACAACCAATTAGGAAGGAGTATGAGCATGCCTTTTCTTGTATTAAAGAAACGCAGCATCATTGCATTTGTCATCATATTTTCAGTCATCGTTTCTGCATCAGTATGGTTTTTTTCAAAATCTGATAGTTTGACAGTATTCAACCAGACGGAGGGCGAAAAAGTCCGGGAAATTCATATGGTTACAGGAGAATTTAAAGCCAAGCTGCCTGATGGCAAAGAATTTGAAGCTTATCGCTGGGATCCGGGAACTATTTTTCTGGAAAAAGATGAAAAGGTAAATTTGAAGATTTGGGGAGTTAATGGAATGGAACATCCATACATCATAGAAGGGACTGATATTAAAGGTGTGGTAAAAAAAGCAGAAGAAACGGTTGTCCCACTTCAATTTGATAAGGAGGGCGTTTACCGTCTAGTGTGTCTTACTCATCCGGATAAGGATAATAGCGGACCAATGATTGCTTATATTGTAGTAGACTAACTAATGGGAAAAGGGAAAGCACCGGATAATCCGGTGCTTTTCTAAATAAAAAGAAAACTTTGTACTTCGAAAACTGTCTAGCGCAAGCAGCCTGTCCCCTCGGGATGAGGACCCATGACAAGGAAGGCTTCGTCAGCATAATCATCGCACGACCAAAAGCGGCAGCTTTTG